>JADFUZ010000048.1 GCA_015222295.1 Chloroflexota bacterium
CATACCTCGAAGTGAACCGGCAAGAGCGTAGAGGGAACGGCTGACCCTGCCCATCGCAAGGAGATGACTCATGAGAAGGAAAGACAAGGAAATCAAAGACAATCGTGCCATCGAATCCATAATTAAGGCGGCGACCGTTTGCAGAATCGGTATGTCTGCACACAACTTGCCGTACGTTGTTCCCGTCAATTTTGGGTACAAAGACAAGCGCCTCTACTTCCACTCGGCTCCCGAAGGCAGGAAAATCGACACTATCGCACAGAACAACAATGTGTGCTTCGAGTTGGACATTGACTGCGAATTGGTGCAGAAATCACAAGACCCCTGTAGCTGGAGTATGAAATACCGCAGTGTCATCGGTTTTGGCAAAGCTTTTCTCGTCGATGACCCTGAAGAGAAAAAAACGGCATTGGATATCATCGTGGAACACTACTCTGGCAAGCCCTGTCAGTATGCATACCCCGAGGATTTGATCAACAACATGGCCATCATCAAACTGGAAATAGATAGTATGACCGGGAAAAGATCGGGATACTGACGGCCTGTGCTCACCTTATCCAGTATAGGCCCCGCCGGTTACGGCCCTTCTCATGGTATGAGCAGAGCAGACTGGCCAGGATGCATCCAGAAATCATACCGGCGACGCTGGCGCATCTGGATTGTGGGGGTTCTCTCCCACACCATAGGCATGTTTCACCGGGCAGCAATGGCGCCGATAGCTGACCGCGTCATGGCCGACCTCAACATCAGCGCGGTGGCCTTTGGCAGCCTGGGCGCGGTTTACTTCTACATCTACGCCGCTATGCAGATACCCTCAGGCACCCTCGCCGATACGGTGGGACCGCGCAAGACGATTACTTCGGGTCTTCTCCTGTCAACCCTTGGGGCTCTGACCATGAGTGCGGCTCATTCCTTCACCGTAATGTACCTGGGACGGCTTATGGTGAGCTTTGGTGCCTCTGTGGCGGCACTCAGCATTATGAAGCTTCTCATGGGCTGGTTCCGCGCACGGGAGCTCGCCACCATGACCGGTCTTACTGTCTCCATTGCAAGCCTCGGCCAGATAGCCGCTGCCACGCCTTTAGCCCTCCTGGTAATCTGGGTGGGTTGGCGGATGTCATTCACAACCGTGGCAGGGATCAGCTTTGCCCTCGCCCTCGCCACCTGGCTCGTCGTCAGGGACAGCCCCGCCAAAGTGGGCCTGCCCTCCGTGCATGAACTCGAGGGACGGCCCAATTCCCGGGTGGCCCCCTTTAGGAGCCCCCCGGACTTGAGCCTGGCACGAAGATTCAAACTCGTTTTTGGCAACAGGCACCTGTGGCCACTGTTCCTGGTGGGGTTTGGGACGTACGGCGCGTTCGCTACCCTGGTGCACCACTGGATGGTGGTTTACTTGATGCAGACCTACGGTGTGGCACGGGACTTCGCTGCCAACTTCGTCCTCGTCGGCGCCGTCGGCATGATAGTAGCCGCTCCTGTGGCTGGTTTTCTCTCCGATCGCGTATTGCAGCAGCGACGCTTGCCAATCATCCTGTCTACTGGATTATCCCTGGCGTCTTTCCTCCTTCTGGTTCTCTGGAATGGCGGTAGACCTCCCCTTGTAGCCCTGTACCCTTTGTGCTTCATCATGGGGCTCGGATGTGGCGGCATACCCATCACCATCGCCTGCGTCAGGGACATGGTTCAACCCTCCATCCAGGGCGTAGCGTCCGGCCTGGTCAATTCGGGTGGCTTCGTTGCTGCTGCCATGGCTCAGCCGCTGTTCGGATATATTCTGGACCTCGGCTGGACAGGAGAGATGGCTGAGGGCGCTCGCGTCTATCCCCTGGAGGCTTTTCAGCAGTGTCTTTCGCTGTGCTGCCTTCTGGCCGCCCTCGGCTTCCTCGGCGCGCTGCTCATCAGGGAGACTCTCCACCGCGACAGCCACTGATCCTGTTCAGGTTCTTGAATTAGTTGGGCTGACGCGCTACCATATCCCAAATTGAGCACAAACGAGCAGCCCACGCTATCGCTCTTCCCTTTGAAGGCCGGGGTGAGTGAGGAGGGCCACCTCTCGATCGCTGGTTGTGACGTCGTTGACCTGGCCAGGGAATACGGAACGCCCCTCTACATCTTCGACGAATTCACCCTTCGCCACAAGTGCCGTGAATTTGCGGCTGAGTTCACCAAACGCTACCCCGATACCCTGATTGTCTATGCATCCAAAGCCTTCCTGAACAGGGCACTGGCCGTGATTCTTCAGGAAGAGGGTCTGGGACTCGACGTCGTCTCGGGAGGAGAGCTTAGCATTGCCCTCTCCGTGGATTTCCCCGCGGACAGGATCTACTTCCACGGCAACAATAAGACCCTGGAGGAACTGACGCTCGCTCTGGACCACGGCATCGGCCGCATCGTCGTGGATAACTCCTACGAGCTGGAGCTGCTCGATGGACTATGCAGAGCCAGGCAAGCCAGACAGGATGTCTTGCTCCGCATTACGCCCGGCGTTGACCCTCACACGCACCGCTACACGACCACAGGAACTCTGGACAGCAAATTCGGCTTTCCTTTAGCTACGGGGCAGGCGGAGGAAGCGGTGAAGCAGGCCTCATCGTCCTCTCAGCTCAACCTGTTGGGGCTTCATTTCCACCTTGGTTCCCCCGTCCCAGAAACAAGGCCCTTCGAGATGGCTATGGAACTGGCTCTCCGCTTCGCCGAACAGATGAAACAGAAGCTTGGTTTCCATGTGGCTGAGTTTGGCATTGGCGGCGGATTCGCAGTCCGATACACCATGGACTCCGAAATACCCGCCGTCTCCGACTATGCTCAGGTCATAACCGGCAAATTGAATAGCCTTGTCACCCAGGCAGGCTTGGACTTCCCTCGACTCATCGTCGAGCCGGGAAGAGCCATTGTAGGACAGGCCGGAATAGCGCTGTATACAGTGGGAGCAGTAAAGGAGATCCCCGGCGTAAGGAAGTATGTCTGTGTAGACGGCGGCATGAGCGACAATATCCGTCCATCCCTCTACGAAGCCAGATATGAAATGTTGCTAGCCAACAGGCCGCTGGAACCACAAGCAGGTCGTGTCACCGTTGCCGGCAAGCTATGCGAATCTGGAGACATCCTGGCAAGAGACATCAATCTGCCCTCAGTCTCGCCCGGCGACCTCATGGCTGTGCCGGTCTGCGGAGCCTATTGCATCCCCATGTCGAGCAACTACAATGCCCTGCCCAAACCTGCCATAGTCGTGACTCGGGACGGCGAGGCCCGCCTCGTTCGACGCAGAGAAAGCTATCAGGACCTGATGAGACTGGATGTAGCATAAATGTGGCGCGTAATCGGACACAACAGAATCCTAGCTCTGCTGGACCGCAGCATCCGAGAGCATAGCACAGCTCATGCCTACCTCCTGGTCGGGCCACCCCACATAGGCAAGACAACCCTGGCTCTCGACTTGGCCCAGGCTCTGAATTGTAACGACGCTGACCCGCCTTGCGGTCAATGTCGCTCCTGTCGTCGCATCATCGAAGACAAGCACGCTGATGTCGTCATGCTCACCCTGGATCCCAGAGTGCAAATCAACATAGATGACACAGGGGAACTGCGCCAGAAAGCAAAAATCAGCACAGGCTCCGTAAAGCAGTTGCAGCACCTCGCCAATCTGACACCCTACGAAGGCAAGTACAAGGTATTCATTATCGAGAACGCCGAATACATGTCCCCCGAAGCATCCAACCGCACACTCAAGATCCTGGAGGAGCCACCACCAAACGTGGTCTGGCTTCTGCTGTCCACACGGGAAACCAAGCTGTTGCCCACGGTCGCCTCCCGGTGTCAGCGCCTGGAGCTGAAACCTTTGCCCCAGGAGCAGATGCAGGCAATACTCACCGATTCCTATTCCGTTGGAGCTGATGAAGCAGCCCTCCTGGCGCGACTTTCCGGGGGTTGCCCCGGCTGGGCACTGTCTGCCGTGGCAGATGATGGTCTGCTGCGCCAGCGCCGTCAGATAATCGACAGATTACGCTCGCTCCTAATCGCTGATCTGGGAGAGCGATTCGACTACGCCAGAGAACTGGCCACTCAGTTCACCCAGGACCGTAGGGCAGTTTCGGAGACAATCACACTCTGGCTCAGATGGTGGCGCGACCTGATGCTCATCAGGGGCGGGTGGACGGAAGCCATTGTCAACGTGGACTGTCAAGCAGAACTGGAAGAACAGGCACAAAGCTTGAGTCTCAGCACTATCAAGGACTTCATTACCAGTTTGCGCCAGACAGAGGAATTCATTTCCAAGAACGTCAATCCTCGCCTGGCGTTCGAGTCGTTGATGCTCGGTTTGCCCAAGATAGAAGTCAATTTGTCTTCAAGCCATGGAACAAGACCAGCGCAACAGAGAAGAAGAAGCTCTGGCTGACTGCAAGAGAAGGGTGGCCAGACTGGGGCTGAAGATGAAGCCCCTGGTAGCTCGCTATGCCCCAAAGGGCAATCGCCTGACGATATTCTTCAGAGCCGGAGAAAGGGTTGACTTCCGGAAGTTGGTTCGGGAGTTGAGCCGTAGTCTCAGAACACGGGTGGAGTTGAGGCAAATCGGACAGAGGGAGCAGGGTAAGATGGTCGGCAGCATAGGGATGTGTGGTTACCCCTTGTGCTGCCAGACTTTCCTCAAGGAATTCGCTCCCACCTCGATAAAGATGGCCAAACAGCAGGACCTGGTCCTGAACCCTGTGAAAATATCCGGCATATGTGGCCGGCTTCTCTGCTGTCTTAGCTACGAAAATGAACAGTACGCAGCTGCGAAAGAGAACATGCCTCGAATAGGGGAGGAAGTATCAACGCCCTACGGCAGAAACAATGTGGTCAGCGTTAATCTGCTAAAGGAAACGGTGTCAGTAGAGTCCGACGGTCGCGTTATTAAAGAACTGCCCCTCGAACAGATAACCAGGGAAGAGAGCTAGGGCTTGCGGCCCGATCTGCCTGCTCCCGTGCCGCCACTACTGAGCCAGGTATTTTGTCCACTCGCTGTAACTATCAACGTAGCGGTAGGGGATGTAGAAACCGCTATTC
>JADFUZ010000049.1 GCA_015222295.1 Chloroflexota bacterium
GCGGTTGACTCGGTCAAGATTCCGGTCATCGCTGCTGGCGGATTCGGGGATGCCCGGGGCTTTGTTGCCGCGCTCGCTTTGGGTGCTGAGGCGGTGCTGATGGGCACCAGGTTCATGGCCAGCAAGGAAAGCCTGGCGCACCCCAAAGTGAAGGAGTGGCTCATAAGAGCCAGAGAAACAGACACACTGCTCATTGAGCAGTCCATCCGGAATACGTCGAGGGTATTGCGAAACACACCGGCAGAGAGAACCGCAGAACTGGAGAAGAAAGGTGCCTCGCTGGAAGAACTGCTCCCGATAATAGGTGGCCTGAAGGAAAAGGCTTTGCTCGAAACAGGCGATCTCGACGCCGGGATCCTGCACTGCGGTCAGGTGAGCGGGCTGGTTAGGGAAATCCCATCGGTGAAAGAGATTATCGACGGCATCATCGACCAAGCCGAAATCATACGCAAGCGCCTGGAAATGCTCGTCCAACTGCAGTAGCAAGGCAGGCTGTACAGTTGCTGAGTTCCTGCGACCTTGCAGAGTCAGTGTTCTAGACGGAACTGTGAGTAACTGCCGAGATGGCCCAGACTCCTCATGGCCCTGTCGAAACTGGAGAAAACCAGCGTCTTGCCTGTAGCTTCCAGCCCATTCTTGACTTCGCTGAAGAAGGACCCGTAGATATAGAACACCAGGGGCTTTTCTGGATGTTCCCTCGCTGCTTCTTCCACGAGCTGGCAGAGCTCGACATGTAGTGCGGGCTTGTTGGCAGCGAATATGCACAGGACTGCATTCACCTGTTGGTCAGACAGGAGATTCTGGATAGCCGCCTTTTCCATCTCGAAAACAGAATGCCCGGAGATCATGATCCCCGGCCACATATCCACCGGATTGCCCACCGCCAACCACGAAGGAGAGAGAGCACTGAGCTTTTCTATCGTCACAGGAGATAACTCAGCCAGATCCAAGCCAGACTTTTCACAGGCATCCACTCCCATGATGCCGAATCCGCCTGTGTAGGTCGCAATACCAACATTCTTGCCTGACATCAGAGGCAACGTAAGGAAAGCCCTTATTGCATCAGAGAATTCCTCTATGTTAGTCACCCTGATCACCCCGGCCCTTTTCAACGCTACGTCCCATACCTCATCCCTGCCTGTCAGGGAGCCTGTGTGGGACCGGACAGCCTGAGCAGCGCGTCCGCTTCTTCCCGTCTTGAGGGCAATTATGGGCTTGGTTCCGGACACCCGATCAGCCGCACGCAGAAAGCGCCTGCCATCTCTCACCCCCTCAATGTGCAGGGCAATCACCTTCGTCTCAGGATCCTGCCCGTAGTATTCCAGACCGTCAGCAAGGTCGATATCGCAGGCATTTCCCAGGTCGATTGCCTTGCCCACCGACCTGATATCACAGAACCCCACGAAGAAGGCCCCGGTCTGACAGATCAAGCCAACAGGCAAGGTCTCCATACGCATCCTGATAAAGGACGAACTGAAGTTGATGTAGGCATTGGCTGTGCCAAAGGTGTTGGGACCGAGCACCCTGGTCCCATTCCCTTCGATCAGACCATCTATTTCCTCCTGCAAGCGCTCGCCCTCGTCATCATCGGCATCAGCAAATCCCTGTGTCACTATCGTGATGGCTGGAATACCCGCGTCGACGCACTGCCTGACTATCTCGGGAACCAAAGACCTGGGTAGGCTTACCACGGCCAAATCGACCTTCTCGGGCAGTTCCTTAACCTGGGTATATGTCCTAATTCCCAGGATTTCGCTGGCATTGGGATTCACAGGATAAATACGCCCTTTGTAGCCATAGCTGAGCAAGTTCTCCAAAACGTTGAAAGCGTCCTCTCCAGTGCGCCGCGATGCCCCGATAATGGCTACCGACCCAGGTTCCAGGAAGTGCTTCAGTTGCCGCACGATATCCATTGCTACCCTACCTTCTGCTTCCCGACCGAAGATGCCAATATAGACTATCACCACGCGCAGTGTCAAAACGTCTGAACCTGGAGCAAGGGCTTCTGGGGCCTCGATACCTGTCTTTCCCACCATGGAGCGGGCCGCCAAGGCTATTGCCAGAATCGGCAGATACTACGACGCCAGATAGGCAGTCCCCGCAGAGCTTTACAGCAAGCGCCGTTTCAAGCTATAATCAGCGCCAATGCCTCTTCCCGCACAGTCCACTGCCGTCATAGACAAGGTATCCCAATTGCTAGCCCGAGAAGGACATCAAGGCTATCTTGTTGGCGGTTTCATTCGGGACTGGCTTCTGGACAGACAGACCAGCGACATCGACATCGCTGTGAGTGGCGACGCGATACGAGCAGCCCGTGAAGTAGCCCGGTCCGTGCACGGCAAATTCGTTCTGCTTGATGAGTTGAACTCCATAGCCAGAGTGGTGATACCCAAGGGCGAGGACCGAGGGTATCTTCCGCGAACCGAGGCATTTCGCCAGGCGGAGTGGCACCTTGATTTTGCCCCTTTTTCCACCAATATTGGGGCCGATCTCGGCCGCCGCGATTTCACCATAAACGCCATGGCTGTTGAACTCGGACGATTTGCCTCCCGCGCTGCAAGAAGTACTGGCCAGGTACCATCTGGGGAGAACCTCATTGATCCGTTCTCTGGAGAAGACGATCTCAAGAACGGAGTGATTCGGGCAGTAGGCGAACAAGTATTTGAGGCCGATGCCGTCAGGTTACTGCGGGGCGTGAGGTTAGCCGCCGAGCTTGGCTTCTCCATAGAGCCAACCACGGAACAGCTAATCCGCCGCTACTGTCAATCCATCATCAGAATCCCCGGTGAGAGAATCAGGGAGGAGCTTCTTCGTCTGCTCAGCCTGCCTCGAGCCGCTCATTACCTCAGGTACCTGGACGAGCTGGGGCTACTGGTAGCTTTGATCCCCGAACTGGCAGATGGCAAAGGAGTAGAGCAGCCCACTGTTCACTTCTGGGACGTCTTTGACCATTCGCTGCAAACAGTAGCCGCACTGGAGTTCTTGCTCAGGGAAAACGAGTGGGAATGCGGCAGTAAAGAGATGCTGGACGCAGTACCGTGGTCGGATTCACTGGATCAGCACTTCTCGCAGGAGGTTTCTAAAGGCAGCAGCCGTAGGCCTTTGCTCAAGCTGGGAGGGCTGCTCCACGACGTCGCCAAACCGGCCACGCGGACCATTGATGATTCCGGCAGAGCAAGGTTTCTGGGGCACCCCAAACAGGGCGCAGCCACGGTGGAGGCCATCATGAGCAGGCTGAGATTCAGCCGCCAGGAAACAAGCCTGGTGGTAAGCCTGGTCTACCATCACATGCGCCCTGCCCAGATGACAAATGGCGCCCTGCCCACTCAACGAGCCATCTACCGTTATTTCCGAGACACCAAAGATGCTGGAATTGACATCCTGTTTCTGGCCCTGGCCGACCACCTGGCCACTCGCGGTCCCCTGGTTAGAATAGGAGATTTCAGAGAGCAGTGCCGGCTAACAGACTATGTACTGGCCGAGCATCAAAAACAGGAGGTCAAGGTGTCACCGCCGAAGCTCGTCGATGGGCACGACCTGATGAACGAACTGGGCCTGGGGCCGGGCCCGTTGATTGGCAGCCTCCTGGCGCTGGTATGTGAAGCTCAAGCCAGCGGCGAGTTGGCCAGCAGAGAGGAAGCGGTGGCGTTAGCCCGAGAAGAATTGACCGAACGCCAGGCCATTGCGAGGACGGGCAGTTGAACAAAAGGAACATCCTGCTGCTCGTCGTCATCCTCGGGTTGACCGGTTTCGCTCTGTGGTCAATCCTGCCTCTCAACACAAAGCTGCTCGGCCCTGATGGACTGACCCTCGGTCTCGACCTCAAGGGTGGCAGCCAGTTGCTCTACAAGGCCGACCTATCCAAGAAGGACCCCTCTGTCACAGACGAACAGGCCATGGCAGCAGTGATAGAGAAGATCCAACGCAGAGTCAATGAATACGGCGCTGTTGAACCTACGATCCAAAGACTGGGAGGCGACCGGATACTGGTTCAGCTTCCGGGAGTCAGAGATATCAGCAGAGCAATCAGGCTCATCGGCGAAACAGGCTTGCTCTATTTCAGAGAGCGCGAACTCGACGGAAATGGCAAACCAGTTCTTGACGAGGATGGCGCTCCTGCTTTCCAGGAACAGGCTGCCACAGCCACCGGCAAGGATGGCAAGGAAAACGAACTCACCGGTAGGTACTTGAAACATGTCGGGCAGGATTTCGACCAATACGGCGCACCAATCGTAACATTCGAGTGGAATAGCGAAGGCGCCCATCTCTTCGAACAGATAACCGAGCGCAATCTGAACGAGCAACTGGCCATCTGTGTGGACAAGAAAATAGTCTCGGCTCCGGTGGTTCGAGCCGTAATCAGCCGTAGTGGGCAAATTGAAGGGAATTTCACAATGGACGAAGCGGAAGACCTGGTGAACAAGCTGAACTCAGGTGCTCTGGACCTGCCGTTGACAATCATCGACCAGCGAGACGTAGATGCCAGCCTCGGCGCCGACTCCGTAAGGAAAAGCCTGCTGGCTGCCGGCGTTGGACTGGCGCTGCTGCTGCTGTTCATGCTCCTGTATTATCGCTTTCCCGGCTTGATAGCCTGTCTTAGTCTGGCCATCTACGGCGCCCTTCTGCTGGCCATCTTCAACATTTTCTCTGCGCAGTTGACTCTGACGCTTCCCGGGATCGCGGCCTTTATTCTATCTCTGGGCATGGCGGTAGACGCCAACGTTCTTATTTTTGAGAGGATGAAGGACGAGTTGCGAACTGGGCGTACCCTGGGCGCCGCTGTCGAAGCCGGTTTCAATCGTGCCTGGACGGCTATTCGTGATAGCAATATCACCACCTTTATTGCCTGCATTGTTCTCTTCTGGCTTGGCGGTACCTTCGGCGCCTTCATGGTCAGAGGGTTTGCCCTGACCCTGTTTGTCGGTGTGGCTGTGAGCATGTTCACTGCCATCGTCATCACCCGGACTTTCCTGCGACTTGCTGTGGCTAGCGGACGTGTCACTAGCCTGGCAGCCTACGGAGTTAAGCGTGATTGATTTCGTCGGCCGGAAACAGTGGTTCTTCCTTGTCTCAGGCATAGCCCTGCTCATATCCATCATCTCGCTGGCGGCTTTCAAGCTCGAGCCTGGCATCGATTTCACCGGCGGGACATCCATGACACTTCAGTTCGCCCCGCAGGTGGAACAGAGCCAATTGCGCCAGCAACTGACAAATCTGGGACATCCTGAAGCGATGATACAGAGGAGCGGGGGCGATTTCTTCATTCGCCTCAAGGAGATATCGCCTGAAGAACGCGAAGATCTGATCGGAGGACTCGAGACAAGCCTTGCTAGCGAGGTTACCGTCCGTGACTACAGCACGGTCTCTCCCAGCATAGCTACGGAGACAGCACGAAATGCGGGAATTGCAGTGATAATAGCTTCTGTGGCCATGCTGCTCTACATCGCTTGGGCCTTTCGTCGCATGCCCAGCCCGTTTCGTTGGGGCACCTGTGCCATCATCGCCTTGATCCATAACGTGCTCATAGTAGCAGGCATATTCTCTGTCCTCGGCCGCGCCACTGGAGTAGAGATCGATGCCCTGTTTATCACCGGACTGCTCACCATCGTAGGCTACACCATCAACAATACCGTCGTTGTCTTCGACCGGATCCGGGAGAACACGGTCAGGACTATCAGCCAGGACTTCGCAGTGACGGTGAACTGTAGCCTGGTAGAAACACTGGCGCGCTCCCTCAATACTTCCCTGACCACCCTTTGCGTTGTCCTGGCCCTGTTGCTTTTTGGTGGAGCTACAATCCACTACTTCGTGTTAGTCCTGTTTATCGGGCTGATTGTCGGCACTTATAGCTCCATGTGTATCGCTAGTCCGCTGCTCGTGGTGTGGGAAAAGGGGGAGTGGAGGCAATTGCTCTCCCGGCTGCCTTGGGCTAGAAAAGCTGCCTGACGGCCAGGCTAAACACCGCAGATTCCCTTTATCTGCGTAATGCGCTCCTCAAACCCGCCAGGTTTACCCCTTGCCGATTGCCCCAGAGGGTCGATTATCTCTGAGTTGCCCTGGAGGACGTCGAAGGTGGCCCTTACTGCGGAAGCGGCTACTTGCAGGTCGTAGCCACCCTCCAGTGTGAGAACGAGACGTCCCTGGCACAGTTCACCGGCCAGATTCCTCAGGATACTCACAATTTCAGCCAAGCCGCTGACACTCACTTGCATCATAGCCAGACGGTCAGCCCAGTGACAATCAAAACCAGCAGAAACAAGAATGAGCTCCGGGCGAAATCTGCGCGCTACCGGGACCAGAACCTCATCAAAAGCTCTAAGGTATTCCTCGTCTCCCCAACCAGCGGTCATGGGGAAATTGACTGTAAATCCCTTACCCGCTCCGGTTCCGACTTCACCGAGACTCCCCGTGCCAGGATAGAATGGATACTGGTGAGTGGAGAAGTACAACACTCTGGGATCAGCGTAGAAGGTATCCTGCGTGCCGTTCCCATGGTGAACATCAAAATCGGCGATAAGAACACGCTCAAGACCGAAATTGGCTAGCGCAAACTTGGCCGCTATGGCCACATTGTTGAAAAGGCAGAAACCCATAGCCCGGTTGTGGACGGCGTGATGCCCCGGCGGCCTCACCAGAGCAAAAGCACTCTCGACCTCTCCCCCCATCACGGCTTCCAGCGCGGTCAGCAGTCCACCGGCAGCATACAGCGCTACTTCGAACGACCTGGGGCACATAAGCGTGTCAGGATCCAGCCATCCTCCACCCCTTTCCGCCTCGCTTCTAATCAAGGAGACATATACCGGGTCATGCACCATCAGCACTTCTTCCGTCGACGCCTGACGCGGCGCAAACAAGCTAAGTCTCTCCTTAGTGCCGGTCTCCTCCAGGTGCGACATCATAGCTACCAGCCTCTGACTGTTCTCCACGTGACTTCCCGTATCGTGCTCCAGGTAGATGGGGGCATAGACCAATCCTACCTTCATACTGACCACCTCTCGACCATCATAGCAAAACCACTTTAGCCGCGACAACAAAGCACAGGAAGTCGTTCGCGTGATTTGACCACGGCTTCCCCAACGGCATCAGAAGATTGCGCGCAACGGCAATTGCTCTACAACTCCGTCACTTCAGGCGAGCGAGCGTTGCAGTGTACGGCCGGTCAGGCCCTGCTTCTCCTCCGTCGTCGCAGCCAGATTATCAGGATAGGAATCCAGACCCAACAGAAAACACCGAGCCAGACGAGCACAGTAGCCAGACCTCTTCCAAAGGCAGTCAGACCACGCACTGCTGACC
>JADFUZ010000050.1 GCA_015222295.1 Chloroflexota bacterium
CGCGATTACCTGGTAGGACTTGCTCTCAAGGAGAGTCTTCACTGTGGCCTGGAGGTCGGGGTCGTCATCAATGACCAGAATATTGGTCTTCTCTTTCATCTTTCCCTCCTTTGGACAAACACCTCGCTACCCGCTCCAGCAAGACAAAGGGCTCGATGGGCTTTTCAATATACTCCTCAACATTGAGTTTGTGGCCTACCTCCAGTTCGTAACGCCGGTGGCTGGCTTCCTCCCTTATCGAGCTCACAACCAGGATAGGAATATCGCTACAGTCCTCTCCGGAGTTCCTGAGTTCTTTGACAACAGCAAAACCATCCTTCTTTGGCAGCATGAGGTCCAGTAGCATCAAATCTGGCTTTTCTCCTCTCAGTCTGGCCAGGGCTTCCTCACCATCAGAAGCTTCAACCACTCCGTAGCCACGCGACCTCAAGACACTGCCAATAGCCATGCGGATGTCAGGGTCATCATCCACTATCAGGATCTTGGCCATCTACGTTGCTCCGTTGACTTGTTCTCAGCGAGATATTTCATCGATCTTCCTTGCTGATGCTTTCTGACAGCTTGGGCAGAGTGAACGCGAACTTGCTCCCTGTGCCGCTTCCAGGACAGGGGCTTGCAGCCCATATTCTACCATGGTGAGCCTCGACTATCCTCTTTGTTATGGAAAGCCCCAGGCCGGCTCCCCTTTCAGCTATGTCAAGCCCTCGGTAGAAATCGTCGAAGATCTTGGGAAGCTCCTCGCCGGGGATGCCGATTCCCGTATCCAGCACCTCGACCCGTACATTATCCCCTTCATCCTTTGCCCTGATGGTTACTACGCCACCAGAGGGAGTGAACTTGATCGCATTGGACAGCAGATTGGTGACTACCTGTTTGAGTGGGTCTTGACCACCAAGAACGTCGGAGAGCTTTGGCACCACTTCGACAGCCAATTGGAGGCCCTTTTCATCAGCCAGGGGACGCATAGTGTCAACGCAAGCTGCAATCGTTCTCGCCATCGAGACCCTCTCAGTTCTCAGATCCCCGAATTCAATTCGGGAGAAATCGATCATGTTACTGACCAGGTCAAGAAGCTCGGAGAGCCTCTTGCTACTCCGTTGCACTATGTTTTTCTGCTCTTCGTTGAGTTCTCCGACGAAGCTGCCGAGCAAGAGCCGATTGTAGCTCTCCACCGCAGCCAGGGGAGTCTTCAGGTCATGGAAAATAGCAGACAGGATACGCCCCATTGTCTCCCTGGCGCGTTGCAGTCTCGAAGAGACGACCTTGGCAAGGTTGAGCATCGCCTTGCGTCCCAGTTCCGGGTTGTCTTCGAACAGGCGTCTGAGGTCCGTCGTGTCGAAGGCAATGACCTTGGTTCTCTCAAGCGTGCGACCAGTGGCAGTGAGAATATACGGATCTATGAGCCCCGAATGGCACAAGCAGCCGCCCTGAGTTACCACAGCGATTGTTGCGTTTTCCTCCGTTGTGCGGCTGATATGAAGACTGAGTTCCAGGGCAACCTTGCCTGATTCCACGACGTACATCGTGGAACACGTCCCGCCTTCGAGGAAGATAGCTACTCCAGATTCAAAGACCTCTTCCCGGCAAAGGGGGAGCACCTTGTCCAGTTCATCGTCGCTCAGGCCCTGGAACAGGTTTGAATGCTTCAGCGTATCCCTGACTGAGCCCGACACGGTTGCCGTTCCCATTACAGACTGCGACATTATACGTGCTTTGGGCGCCTTTTTGCAATGGACTCATCGTGCAGTTATGTCCAGAAATCCGGCGACGAGGTACGGCATTCCAGCAGAGACTATGATAGAATCCCTCCCGGAGGGTTCATAATGAAGACCAGAAGCAATCTGGAAAGGATATTTGAGGCGGGACATTTCGCCGTGACTGCCGAAATTGGTTCCCCCCGGAATGCGGATGCTGAGATGGTGCGGGAAAAAGCCAGTCTCATTAGAGACTGGGTTGATGCTTCTAATGTCCCGGACGGGCAGGCAGCGGTGGTTATGATGGCGAGCTGGGCGGCTTGTCTTGTTGTAGCGCAGGAGGGGCTCGACCCCATAGTCCAAATGGTCTGCCGTGACAGAAACCGGATCGCTCTCCAGATGGATATTTTGGGTATCTCGGCGCTTGGTCTGAATAACGTTCTCTGTCTCTCAGGGGATCCCGTTTCTTTCGGGGACCATCCGGAAGCAACCCCCGTTTTCGACCTGGATTCCATTCGGCTCGTCAGGATGATACAAGGACTCCGGGACGAGAAGAAGTTTGAGAATGGAGAGCCTATGATTGGGAGAGGGCCGGGGCTTTTCGTTGGGGCAGTGGCAAACCCGTTTGTTGACTCCCCGGAGCACGAAGTGACTCGCGTCGGGGAGAAAGCTGGTGCCGGTGCGGATTTCATCCAGACCCAGCCTGTTTATGACGTTGTGAAATTCGACAAATGGATGGAGATACTTAGACGGCAAGGATTACACAGGAGGGTGAAGATCCTTGCTGGAATTACTCCCTTAACATCCGTGGCAGCAGCCAGGTACATGAAAGCCAAAGTCCCGGAAATGGATGTTCCCGACGAAATCATCGAACGCCTGCGCAAGATTCGCAACAAGGAGGAGGTGGCGGAGGAAGGAATAACAATCGCAGTCGAGACAATCAAGCAATTGAGAGCGACGGAAGGGGTGGCAGGTGTGCATATCATGACCCTCGAGCGGGAGGAGATTATTCCGAGAATTTGCAGCGCAGCCGGCCTCTACCCGCGCCCTTGAAGTGGCCTTCTCTGGAGCAAGAGGGCTGGCAATGGCATTTCCGGCGAAATGATCATACTCTCTCCACTCTGACCGCTGCGACCTTATATTCAGGAATCTTCGATACCGGGTCCAGCTTCGGATTGGTGAGGATATTGGCGGGGCTCTCAGCGAAATGGAAAGTCATGAACACGACTCCAGGGCCAGATGCGTCAGTGACTTCAGCTCTGGCGATAAGTTCACCGCGGCGGCTGCTGACTCTGACCCTGTCACCGTGAGTTATGCCAAGTTGTGAGGCATCCGTGGGGCTGATTTCCACCGTAGCTTCGGGCTCGATGACATTGAGATCGGCTACCTTGCGGGTCATTGTCCCTGTGTGGAAGTGATACAGACTGCGCCCTGTGGTGAGAATCAGAGGATAATCTTCGTCCGCCGACTCTCCCGGGGGAACGTATTTCAGCGGCGCAAATCTGCCCTTCCCTCTGGCGAAAGTGTTTGTGTGCAGTATTGGTGTGCCGGGGTGGTCGTCAGTAGGGCAGGGCCATTGAAGTCCACCGCACTCCAGGCGCTGGTAACTGATGCCGCCATAGCTGGGAGTGAGAGAGCGGATTTCCTCCGCTATGTCAAACGCGTGGCTGTAGTCAAACCCTGTGGCTCCCAACCTCTTTGCTATCTGACAGATAATCCACCAGTCAGGCTTGGAATTGCCGATAGGTTCGATAGCTTTCCTCACTCGCTGCACTCGCCGTTCCGTATTGGTGAACGTGCCGTCCTTCTCGGCGAAGCTAGCGGCAGGCAAGACAACGTGGGCAAACTCCGCTGTCTCCGAAAGGAAGATGTCCTGCGTGACGAGAAACTCGACTCTGGCTAACGCCTCCCGAACATGTCTGACGTCAGGGTCGCTCAGTGCCGGATTCTCACCTACGATGTAGAGCGCCTTTATCTCGTTCCGGTAGGCGGCCTCAAGCATCTCAACCAGGGTTAGCCCGGGGGACGAGGGTAATGATCTGCCCCAGACAATCTCAAACTTCTCTCTGACTGCGGCATTTCCTACTGGCTGGTAGCCGCTATAGACGTTGGGCAGAGCACCGAGGTCACAAGCACCTTGCACATTGTTCTGCCCCCTGAGCGGATTGACCCCGGTTGAGGTCTTACCTACGTTTCCGGTGAGCATCGCCAGGTTGGCGGTGGCCATCACGTTGTCGGTCCCATGGGAATGCTGCGTGATGCCCATGGCATAGAGGATAGTGGCCGGGCTATTGGCGGCATACAGGCGCGCAGCCTCTACTATCTTGTCCCGTGGCACCTTGGTCAGGCGCTCAACGAAGTCAAGCTCAAAGTCCTTCAATGAGTCCTTGAAAGCGTCGAAGTTCTCACATCTCTCCTGGACAAAGGTCGAGTCAAGGAGTCCTTCGTCCGCAATCACTCGCATCATGCCCATAAGCAAGGCAACGTCAGTGCCAGGGCTGTGCTGCAGCCACAGGTTGGCGAAGCGGCAGAGGTCTATTTGTCGGGGGTTGGCCACTATGAGCTGTGCTCCCCTGGCTACTGCCGTTTTGACGTGAAGTGCTATCACGGGGTGCGTTTCCGTCGTGTTTGTACCGATAGCCAGAATACAAGCGGCGTCGCCGATTTCGTCTATGGAATTGGACATAGCTCCACTGCCGAAGCTCTGGACAAGCCCGGCCACGGTAGGGGCGTGGCACAGTCGAGCACAGTGATCAACGTTGTTCGTGCCCAGCACCACGCGGGCGAATTTCTGCATGACATAATTCTCCTCGTTGGTGCACTTGGCTGAAGCTAGTACCCCCACTTCCTCCGGTTTGTAGGTTCCCAGGGTTGTGGCTACAAGGTCCAGCGCCTCGTCCCAGGAAGCCTGTTTCAGTTCTCCATCCCTCCTGATCAGGGGGGAGGTCAAGCGCTGCGGATGGTGGACGAATTCAGCGATGCCGAAACGCCCTTTGACGCAGGCCTGGCCGTGATTGGGCGCAGCATCAGGGTCGGGGATGACGCTCACGATTCTTTCGTCCTTGACCCTTAGCC
>JADFUZ010000051.1 GCA_015222295.1 Chloroflexota bacterium
GACTTGCCCGCAGGTAAGACCAGCCCCCAAAATCGCCACGACTGGGAACACGAGGGCTTGCTGCTGACAGGGGAGGGAACTTGGCTCACCGATGAAGGGGAAACCCCGATAAAGTCCGGCGAGGCCTTCTTTGTTGCCCCCAATGAGAAGCATTGCCTGGTGAACAAGGGCCAGACCACCCTCCGCTTCGTGTGCTTCGTGCCCCTGCGCGGCGAGGACGCCAAATAGCTGTCGCGGCAATCTGAATCTATGCCCCAGACGGTGTTGCGGCCCGCTCGGCATCGTGGTTGGGAACTTCCTCAGTTCGCCACTCTCACCGGAGGGCCGAATCGCAACGCTTCCCCCGTGGTCACTGCCAGCCCGTCCACTCAGTTACTCTGGGCGAAGCGAAGAATCTCAGCCGATAGCCGCTACCCCCGACCTCCCAACGAGAAACTGCTGACCACGGGGCAGCACTGGTGAACCGTTGAGCACTTCCTATTGACTGTGTGCTACATTACCGATTGATGGTGGGGTAGCCTTGAGTAAGTTGCGCGCTTTCATCAACATTTCCCTGGTTGACTTCTCCGCCAGGCTGAGCTACAACATCGCCCGAACACCGCTTCTGCCGCTGTTTGCCCTCGCTCTTGGAGCTTCTCCTTCGCTGATAGGCGTTACTGTCGCCGCCTCCACCATCACGGGCATCTTCCTCAAAGCACCCGCGGGCGCTCTGTCAGACTCCATCGGCAGGAAGCGAATGCTGCTTTTTGGCGCCTGCATTTTCGCTTTCACGCCATTCAGCTACGCCGCTGCGGCCGTGGCGTGGGTACTCGTTCTGATAAGGCTTATCCATGGAATAGCGACCTCAATCTATGGCCCGGTAGCCAACGCAGTGGTAGCCGAAATCGCAGGTGGGGAAAAGGGCAAGTACCTGTCCCTCTTTGCAGTGATCAAGATTGCCACCAACGCCCTCGGTGGCCTGGCAGGAGGCTGGCTGTTGTATGTCCTGTCCAGGGGAGGAGACTACACCATCGGCAACTTCCACGACGCATATGCCATATGTGGTGCCTTGGGAATTGCGGCCCTGGTGTTGGCCATATTCTTGCTGCCACAGATAGAACAGTCATCGGGAAACAGAAGACTGTCTGATGCCTGGCAGAAGGTTCGCGACGGCTTGAAAGCCACCGTCAAGAACCGCAGTATACTGATGACCTCATCGATGGAATCGTTTCAGAACATGACCATGGGCGCCGCCATGGCCTTCCTGCCGATACTGGTCGTTCAGCAATACCGCTTTTCAGTGCTACAGGCGGGGATTCTATGGTCAGTGGTGGCTGGCAGTTCCGTAGCGCTGAAGCCCGTGATGGGCTACCTATCAGACAGAACAAAGCGCTGGAAGCTCGTTTCGCTGGGGATGATTGTCTGTGCCCTGTCATTCACCGGTTTCAGCCTGACCGCGAACTACCACCTGCTTCTGCTGGTGGCCATAGCCTTCGGCTGGGCAGAGGCGATCGTAACTTCGTCAACCGTTTCCTATGTCGCCGACCTGGCCTCGGAAAAGAACCTGGGTGCCAGTCTGGGTGTCTTCGGCACTATTGCTGACGCCGGACAGGCCGTGGGCCCCATAGTTGTCGGTCTCCTGCTGGGCTTCCTGAGCTACTTCGGTAGCCTGTCAATAGTCTCGGTTGTTATCCTCCTGTGGACAGCAGCCTACGTTGTCCTCCAGCTAAGAGAGACGAGAGCCTGACCCGACGTGCTGCCCCCCAAACCCCCCGGTGTCTCTCAGACGGACACGCCCAGACAACCCGGCGGATTCAGCGGCTGACAACCACCGACTGTCCACCCTGGCTCACACGATCCCCCAGTCCTTGCACCCCTGCTGAATGGTCGCCAGGTATTCCCTGGAAGCCTGCGTCTCCTCCGACTGTTCCACTTTCACGTACGCTACAGACCGTATTGAGTCGCCGAGATCCGGAAAAACCAATACATCCGTGCGGTCGTAAGTCCCGGGATAACCTTCGCACTTGTCCAGGGATCTCAAACACCTCTCCGATATTTCGTAAACCGCGCCTATGACTTTGTCACCCTTGCTCCGCTTGACGCTGGCAACTCCGCCCCGCCAGACCCTGCTGTAACCCGCGAATATCAGCCTGTAATTGGGCAAGGTCGCTGTGAATTTCGGCCGCGCGTCGGGGCAACGCTCGAGCATTTGCCTGCGACTCAAGTTCGACCCATACGCAAAGTAATACATCTCGTCTACCCCAAATGCCTTTGCTCCAGCCAACAATCAAGCAATGGCGCTCTCGTCCACGTAGCCATCATTGTAGCACTTGCGGAACGATTACAACCGTTCCCCTCCCCCACTGCGTTCGTGTCTAATCAGCGCGAAATTATGTGTCCGACTTCTATTGAAGCACAACACCGGCCATCATTGTAGCGTCAGGCTAGCACCACAAATACCTGCAGCACATTGGGCCTGCAAGGCTTTCTGCACGAATCACGCCGCGGCTTTGACAAACGCATGTTTTTGCCATACGGTATCCCTGCGCCGGTCACACGTTCATCGAATCGTTAATCAAGGAGGTAACGCAGTAATGTATCCATGGGAAGCGATTGTGAACATGATCAAGGCTGAGGGAGTTGAGTTTGTCTTCGGAATAGGGGATAGCCATCTTCAGTTGTATGCCGAGAAAGTCCCAGGAATAAAGCCGATTGATGTCAGGTACGAAGGCTCTGCTCCCTTTATGGCAATGGCCTGCTCCAGGCTCAGTGGAAAGCCATGTGTGTGCAGCGCCAGCACCGGCCCCGGGGTTGCCAACCTGGTCCCCGGAGTGCTGGAGGCCCGTTCTGCTTGCTCACCATTGGTAATGATATGCCCGGCCGTCAGCCAGAGCACGGAGGGCAAGGGGGAATTCCAGGAGTGCGACCAGCTCGGAATGATGAAGCCAATCACCAAATGGAGCGCACGTGTTCCTCACACGGAACGAATCCCCTGGTTCGTACACCGGGCGTTCTCGATTGCCATGAACGGACAGCCAGGACCTGTTTTCGTCGCGATACCCTACGACGTTGGCGGGGACATCACTCACGGACTTGAAATGGAGGTCCCACTTCAAGAATATGTGCCAGCGAAGAAACTCCGCGTGGCAGGCGACCCACAGCTAATCAACGAAGCCGCAGCGCTAATCCTGGAGGCTGAGCGAGCAGTGGCAGTAGCGGGCAATGGGACAGTGCTTTCCGGAGCCTCGCAGGAATTCAGGGAGTTCGTCGAACTGACAGAGATACCGTTCCTGACTACGCCCGGTGGCAGAGGAATCCTGTCTGAAGACCATCCCCTGGCGCTGGGCCTGCCTGGCCTCTACAGGACTGAAATGGGGAAGAGAGTCTATTCCAATGCCACCTTGGTGATAACGATTGGAACAAGGAACGAGAGCTTCCAGACACATAGGTGGAAGGACTTCCCGGAGGGAGCCAAGCTTATCCAGATTGACATCTCTCCCTTTGAAATAGGCAGGAACTGGACACCCGATACGGCTATCATCGGCGATGCCAGAATAGTCCTGAGGCAGTTGATTGATGTGATTGAGGCAACAGGGAGTAAGGGAAGGAGTCTCGAGGAAATGCCACATGTGAAGGAACTGGTGCAAGCAAAGAAGGATTTCGAAGCAGCGGTCGAGGCCGAGTGCATGGTCGAATCCACCCCAATTCCAGCAAAGCGCATAGTACACGAGTTGAGCAAGGTGTTCGGACAGGACACAATCCTGGTCAATGAAAATGGCTCTCAGGATACCTGGTCCTATTGCTTTCCCTACTACAAGCTCCAGGACCGCTCGGAGTGTGTGCCCGTTGCCGAACAGACGTGCATGGGAATGGGTGTCGTGGGAGCCATCGCCGCCAAGCTGACCCGGCCGGAAAAGAAGGTGGTCTGTGTGGCCGGTGACGGGGCCTTTCAGATGTATATGAAGGAATTGCCGACCGCGGCGCAGTACCACGCCGGCTGCACCTGGGTTGTCCTCAACAACTCTGCCTTTGGATGGCCGAAACATCTCCAGATGGAATCTGTAGGATGGAATACGACAAGTTTCAAAGTGCAACCTGATTTCATAAAGTGGGCGGAAGCATGCAGTTGCTACGGGAGAAGAATCGAACAGCCGTCCGAGATAAGGCCGGCTCTGGAAGAGGCACTGAAAGCTAATCGGGACGGGATACCTGCGGTGCTTGACTTCCCCACGGGAATAGACATGTCACACTTCAAGCGAGCTGCATGATCCCAGCGAACTGGTGTGCCTACCACGATTGGCGCATCGCTTCCAAGGCCAGTGACCTCCCGGCTTCGAACGCCTGTAGATTCTGTTGGCGCACCTTTGACGGTGACCTGTCGCCCAGGACTTGCCTGACCCCCTGGTCATCGAGCAACGGCGACAACTGGCACAGGGCACCCAGCATTACAACGTTGGTCAACAGACTGCTTCCCATCTGCCTGGCACACTGAGTAGCCGCTATGACATAGCCTTTTCTACCTGAATGCTGAAGAGCAGCGGTAATGCTCTCATCCGGCGGGTAGCTATCTAGCTCCATATTACACAGCACGGTCGGCTCTTTGTAGTCATTCAACAGGTAGCTGCCATCCGTGGCCAGCATCCTGAAATTCCTCAGCATTTCAAGCGTTTCAAGACCAACAAGCAGGTCAACCTTTCCCAGAGGAATCAGAGGCGAGTATATGTCTGACTCACTTATTCTCAGGTGAGATACGACAGAGCCTCCCCGTTGAGCTGCGCCGATGGTTTCAACGGCGCCAACCCTGTATCCGTTGTTGGCGAAGTACCGGGCCAGAATGCTTGACGCGAACAGATTGCCCTGCCCTCCAACCCCAGCAATGAGTATGTTCAGATTCACTCTATGGCTCCTCTCTTGCACACGGCTACACACATTCCGCACTCTACACAACTGGCCTGGTCAATGGTGGCCTTCCCATCACTGAAGCGTATTGCCGGGCACCCAAAGTAGTCAATGCAGACCCTGCAGCCGTTGCAGAGCTCAGGGTTTACGCTCACTTTTCGCGGGCTGAACCCGATGTCGCCCGTTCTCCTCCCCAGCAAGTAACACGGCGCTGAGACAACGATGACGGAAACCCCCTTCTCAGCGATAGCTCTGTCCAGTGCCTCAGACGTCTCACCAATATCGTAAGGGTCCACTACTTGCGCACTCGCCGCCCTAAGGCTTGTGGCCAGCTTCGCGATATCTATCGCCACTACTGGCTTCCCTCCAATATCGATATCGCTCCCGGGGTGAGGCTGGAAACCGGTCATGGCCGTCGTGCGGTTGTCACATATGATCACCACCATGTCAACTGAGTTGTGAATGGCATTAATCAGTCCAAGAACTCCGTTGTGAAAGAAGGTTGAATCGCCAATTATGGAGAAAACCGGCTGCTTGGAACCACTGTATGCTATGCCGTTTGCTATCGGGATAGATGAACCCATGCAGTAGATAGTTGACTGCAGTTCGAGTGGGAGGAACGAGCCCGCATCATAACAGCCAATATCACCCGTCACCACTCCGTGTGTCTTACGGACAACCAGCTTGAGCGCGTGCAGCAGCCCACGATAGGCGCACCCTATACACTGAGTACGAGTCCGTATCGGAATGTCTATGTCAAGAGGCGTAGCCTTTGGAAGCGATGCCTCCAGGTCCGGATAAAGCACTGCCAGAGATGCGAGCACCACTCCTGTCGATAGCTCGCCTTCCGCAGGAAGAAAACCGCTCCTCCCCACCACCTGCGCGTTAACACCCTGATCGTGTAGCTGCTGCTTGATCAGACCTTCCACCACCGCCTCGCTGTCCTCGTACACAACAAGCTTGTCCATTTTCCGGGCGAACCCGAGCACCTTGTCCCGGGGAAGAGGCAGGGTTCCCAGCTTCAGAATCGGAAACCTCTTCCCCAGTATGCTTTCAGCCTCCTTCACATAGGCATAGCCGATGCCACATGTGATGAGCCCAGTGTTCCCTTCGCCCTCCTCAATACAATTGAAGGGGCTGTCTTCCATGATTTGCGCCAACTCCGCGAGCTTCTTGTTCAGCCACTTGTGTCTCAGAACTGGCCGGAGAGTCCCGCCGGCTGCGGGCTCCCTGACAGCACTCATGATAAAACGGGAACGGTCGTCCTCGAAGAAGGGACTGTTGTTGCCAGCCGCAATCTCCTCCAACACGACCTCCCTGCGCGCGTGGCAGACACGCATAACCGGCCGCACTACAAAGCACAATTCGGTTTTCTCCGACAGTTCAAAAGCCATCTTGACCATGTCTTTGGCTTCCTGCGGACACCACGGATCAAACACGGGCAGGTGCGCGTCAAGGTGAGTGACAATCCGGCTATCCTCCTCGTTCTGGGAGGAGTTGGCACCAGGATCGTCTGCCGAAACAAGCACCAGTCCGCCCCGGACACCGGTGTAGCTCACGTGCATAATGAAATCAAGGGCCACATTTGTCCCATTGTGTTTCATCACGGCCATTGACCGGCTGCCGCAAAGAGAGGTACCCAGGGCTATCTCCAGTGCCACCTTCTCGTTGATGCACCACTCCGCACGCACACCCCCATAGCTCGAAACGTACTCGGGTATTTCAGAGGAAGGCGTGCCCGGATATCCGGTAACAACCCTTACCCCCGCCTCAAC
>JADFUZ010000052.1 GCA_015222295.1 Chloroflexota bacterium
CCATACTTCTTCCCAGTTGGGCGGTACGCCCACAATGCGAAGGCCCAACCCGGCGAGAATGGCAATCACCGTGATCACCATCATCGCCATGACGGCCAGCCCGGCCAGGAACTTCCCGTTGATTACCGAATCCCGGTAGATGGGCTGCGATAGAAGCCGGCTCAGGTTACCACTGGTCCTCTCACTGTTGATGGCATCGAAACCCAGGGCAATGCCTATGATGGGGATAAAAAGGGAGAGGAAGAACAGGAAAGACGGCATTTGCTCGCCGGAGGTGGTAAATATCTTAAGGAAGATGAACTCGGAGGAGGGGGTGACCGCAGTTCTTATCGTCTGAAGCGCTATGTAGATAGCGAATATCGCGGCCAGGAAAACGAGGAAAAACAGGATTATGAACCTTCTACTGGTGAGATGGTCAGCAAGCTCCTTAAAAAAGACAGCGTACAAGGCTAGGCCTCCCGGGCGTACTTCTTGTAGATTTTCTCCAGGTTGTACTCCTCTATCTTGATTCCCAGCAGTTGACTGTCATTGCCCACAATCGCCCGGGATATCTCCCCCCTCAAGTCCTTATCGCAGGCGATGTGCAGTGAGCCTCCGGCACTCTGCACGTCCTGCACGCCCTTCAGCCGCTTCAGGGAGCTGATAAGTCCCGGACTTGAGCGCGCTACTTCAACTTCAATACGGTATCGCCCTCCCGCGGCAGTCTGCCCTCCCAGATGCCCTATTGAGCCTTCGGCCACCAGACGCCCCTTGGCCAGTATGCCGACGCGCCCGCACACCTTCTGGACCTGGGGCAGGAGGTGGGAGCAGAAGATGATGGTTATCTTTCGCCGGGCCATGCCGGCTATCAGGTTCAGGATGTCCTCCGTGCCCTGGGGGTCTATACCCGTGGTGGGCTCGTCCAGGAAAGCCAGCTTGGGGTCCTTGATCCATATGTCAGCTATGCCCAGCCTCTGCTTCATCCCCCGCGAGAACGTGTTTACCTCGTGGTCGGCTACCTCGGACAACCCCACCGTGGCCAGGAGACTGGCCGCCTTTTCCTCGGCTTCCGCTCTGGGCAGACTGTTCAACTCGGCGGTATATCTCAGGTTTTGCCTGGCAGTAAGGTCCTCGTAGAAGCCCACCCTCTCGGGAAGATAGCCCACGATGCGCTTCACCTTGAGGGGCTCCCTGGTGGGGTTAATGCCGCATACATGAGCTGCGCCCCCGCTGGGCTCCGTCAGCCCCAACAGCATCAGCAGAGTCGTAGTCTTCCCCGCGCCGTTGGGCCCGAGAAAGCCGAAAATCTCCCCCTCCTCTATGCGCATGCTAAGGCAGTCAACGGCGGTAAACCCGTCATAGGTCTTGGTCAGGTCCTGCGTCTCAACAACAACCTGGGCCATGCCTCATCTCCGACCGAATCGCCTGAAGACCATTACCACGCCAACTATCACGGCCGCCACAATGAAAGCACCTATGAAACCCCATTTCGTTGGCGTCGAAACCGTCACCCGCATCTCGAGCTTGGGAGGCTCGGAGGAAAGGTCAGGATCAGTATCGAACTTCAGCGTGGTCATGTAGTCCCCGGCAATGGCCTTGGACGGCGGCTCCACGGTGACCTCAATCTCCACGTCATCCATCGGCGCCAGGGATTCTATCTTGTCCGGCTCAAAGGTTATGCTCCAGTCCTCGTTGCCGATTCCTGACGGCTTCCTGGAAGAGAAAGTGATCTTGTTCAGGGTGTCTGTACCAATGTTGGTGACAATAATCGAGAACTTGTTCTCCTTCCCCGCAGTGGCCTTGGTGTTCAGCCGGCCCGTAGCTGTCTCCACATGAAGGTCGTATCTCGCGGTGATGGTAGCCGTAAGGTCAACACTGGCTTCCAGCTCATCCGACACAGCCTCCATCTGCAGCGTGTAGTCTCCCGGCTCCGGGAAGAGCCAGAACGGGGCCATGGCTATCACTACCACGCTCTCCTTCACCGAGAACTTGTCCAGCCGGATAGCCGTCAGCCTCTTGTCCTTCTTGTAGCTTGACTCAACTATGCTGGCGAGCCAGCCTTGCGGCGCTGTAACACGGAGCTCGAAATCGCGTGGCTCCTTGGCGTGGCGGTAGGAGAACTCCACCTCGAACTCGAAAGTGGTATCGGCCGGACCCGATAGCTTCGGGTACTTGGCCAGAAGGTTAAACTCAACCTCGGGCTCGGGAGGGGGAGCCTCCTCTTCTTCCTCCGTGCTCTCCTCCTCCGTCGCGGCAGTGACTACTGGTGCACTCATCAGACCGACGAGCATTGCCAGACATAAGGCAACACAGGAGACCACGCATACTACTCTGGACCTGTTCATGTTCGAATACCCTCCCGGAAATTTGACTTTACATCTTAACCCAATTCTCCTATCATATCAAGCTTGGGGTAGGATTTTCTCTTGACCCAACACGCGCTGAAAGCGGGATTCCCTTGGCCAGGATAGACAAGCGACTTAACGACGAACTTCGACCGGTGCGGATAACGCTGGGCTACCAGCGCTTCGCGGAAGGTTCGGCTCTCATCGAGTTGGGAGAAACGCGGGTACTGTGCTCCGTATCCACGGAGGAAAGGGTGCCCGGTTTTCTCAAGGGCAGCGGCCAGGGCTGGGTTACGGCCGAATATGGCATGTTGCCGCGCTCTACACTCACCCGAACGCCCCGCGACAAAGGCGGCGGACGAAGGCAGGAAATCCAGAGACTCATCGGACGCAGCCTCAGAGCGGCAACTAACCTGGCAGTCCTCGGAGAAAGGACATTCGTGGTAGATTGTGACGTGATACAGGCAGACGGCGGCACCAGGACAGCAGCCATCACCGGTGGATATGTGGCCCTATGCCAGGCTTTCCATCACCTGAGAAGGCAGGGCGCTCTGCCAGTCCTGCCTCTCGGCAAAATGATCGCTGCCACCAGCGTCGGCATCGTGGGCGGGCACATGCTGCTGGACCTTTGCTACGAAGAGGACTTCCGCGCCGAGGTGGATTTCAACATAGTGATGACCGACAAGAACGAGTTCGTGGAGATCCAGGGGACTGCCGAGGGCAAGCCCTTCTCCAAGGAAGCTGCTGATTCACTGCTTTCTCTGGCCCAGCAGGGGATAGAAAAGCTGTTCACAATCCAGAGGCAGACACTGAAAGCTCTGACCTAGGTCAAGCGCGGACCTGCCCGCTGCCAAAGATAACCCACTTGTAGCTCGTTATCTCTTTCAGACCCATCGGGCCCCGGGCATGGAATTTCTGAGTGCTTATGCCAATCTCAGCGCCCAGCCCAAACTGTGAGCCATCGGTGAAGCGCGTGCTGGCATTGGCATAGATACAGGCGGCATCTACCTCGTTAAGAAACCTCATGGCTGCTGAGTAGTCCTCGGCCACAATAGCTTCAGAATGACCCGAGCCGTATCTGTCAATGTGCTGCATGGCCTCATCCAGCGAATCAACTACCTTGATGGCCACTTTCAGCGACAGGTATTCCTGCCCCCAGTCCTCATCCGTCGCCGGGAGCAGGTTCAACGAGGGAACGGGCTTGAGCACCGCCATGGCCCGCCTATCGCAGTGCATCTCCACCTCGGCCCCGGCCAGCTCTCTGGCAATGGAAGGCAGGTACGCCTGAGCAATCTGGCTGTGAACCAGGACGCAATCGAGGGCATTACACACCGTGGGGCGCTGGACCTTGGCATTATAGACAATAGCCACGGCCTTGCTGAGGTCGGCGCTCTTATCCACATAGGTGTGGCAAACGCCTATGCCGCCGGTGACCACAGGCATGGCCGCATTCTCCAAGACAAGCTTGATCAACCCCGAGCCACCGCGAGGGATAATCAGGTCAATCACCCCCTTCATCCGAAGCATGTGGTCGACCAGAGCCCGCTCGGTGGACTCAATGAGTTGAATCGCCCCGCGAGGCACCCCGGCACCGTAGCAAGCGTCCTGAGCCACCCCGGCCAGCGCCGTGTTGGACCTGAGCGCCTCCTTGCCCCCGCGGAGGATGACGGCGTTGCCCGACTTGACACACAGGCTCGAGATATCTATGGTCACGTTGGGGCGGCTCTCGTATATGGCGCCGATGACTCCCAGCGGCACTCTCTTCTTACCTATCTGCAAGCCATTGGGCAGCGTGCGCATCTCGATCATCTCGCCGACCGGGTCAGGCAAGCCAGCTATGGTCTTCACGTCCTGAGACATAGCTTCCAGACGGCTCCGCGATAGCATCAGTCTATCGAGCATGGCTTCGTTCATCCCGGAAGCCTTGGCCTCCTCATGGTCAGTCTTGTTGGCCGCCAGAATCTCATCCATTCTGTCAACAAGAGAGGCAGCGACACCGAGCAAAGCCCTGTTCTTGACCTCTGTGGCAAGGAAGGCCAGCTCCTTCGATGCGGTCCTGGCAGCTTTCGCCTTTGTTTCCAGCTCCCTGAC
>JADFUZ010000053.1 GCA_015222295.1 Chloroflexota bacterium
GAACAACGTATTGAACGACAACCTGCCACGGCCGCTTTGGCGTCCTTGAGAGTGGATGATGGGCCGGTGCCTTACATCCGTATTGAGCCTTCCAAAGGCTGGGTCTCCCTTAAACTCCGCGAGTTGTGGGAGTACCGGGAATTGCTCTACTTTCTCATCTGGCGCGACGTCAAAGTGCGCTACAAGCAAACCGTGCTGGGTGCGGCCTGGGCCATCATCCAACCCCTCTTCACCATGGTGGTCTTTAGCGTGTTCTTCGGGAGGCTGGCCAAGATTCCGTCGGATGGCATTCCCTACCCCATCTTCAGTTATGCTGCGCTGGTACCGTGGACTTTTTTTGCCAATGGGCTAAACCAGGCCGTAAGCGGCATGGTGAGCCACGCCAATCTGATCAAGAAGGTGTATTTCCCGCGCCTGGCGATACCGATCGCCAGAGTGCTCGCGGGAGCGGTGGATTTCTCGCTGGCTTTCATCGTGCTACTAGTGATGATGTTTGCCTACGGCATTGTACCTACTGCCAACATATTCTGGCTGCCTTTATTTCTGCTGCTGGCACTGGTGACCTCGCTGGGCGCAGGGTTGTGGCTCTCGGCTATGAACGTGCAGTTTCGCGACGTGGGTTATATCGTGCCTTTCATCACCCAGTTCTGGATGTTTGCCACGCCCATCGTCTATCCCAGCAGCCTGCTCCCAGAGCCCTGGCGGACGCTGTATGGCATCAACCCGATGGCTGGCGTGGTAGAGGGCTTCCGCTGGGCCTTGTTGGGCACAGATACAGCGCCCGGACCGATTATCATCGTTTCCTCTCTGGCAGCGCTGACGTTGCTGGTTAGCGGCGCCTTCTATTTCCGCCGTATGGAGAAAACTTTTGCAGATGTAGTGTAGGAGAATCCCATGAGCGACATTGCAATCCGTGTGGAAAGTCTCGGCAAACGGTACCACATTGGCAAGAAGCAAGAGAGGCACGATACCCTGCGCGATACGTTAACCGATGCATTCATGGCGCCATTTCGCCGGGCAGGCAAACTGTTGGGCGGTCAGGCCACAGGCGCGGCCGAACTGGACGAGACCATCTGGGCGCTCAGGGACGTTTCCTTCGAGGTCAAACGCGGTGAGGTCATCGGCGTCATCGGCCGCAACGGCGCTGGCAAAAGCACACTGCTCAAGGTCCTCTCGCGCATCACCGAACCAACGACTGGATTTGCCGACGTTTACGGCCGGGTGGGCTCGCTGCTGGAGGTGGGCACCGGCTTCCATCCGGAACTGACTGGGCGGGAGAATATCTACCTTAACGGCGCTATCCTGGGCATGACGCGGGTCGAGATTGATCGCAAGTTTGACGAAATCGTCGCCTTTTCTGAAGTGGAGAGATTCATGGATACACCAGTGAAACACTACTCCAGCGGCATGTATCTACGCCTGGCCTTTGCTGTGGCCGCGCACCTGGAGCCGGAGATTCTGCTGGTAGATGAGGTGCTGGCGGTGGGGGATGCGGCTTTCCAGAGGAAGTGCATAGGCAAGATGGGAAGTGTGGCGCAGGAAGGCCGGACGGTGTTGTTTGTGAGTCATAATATGGGGGCAATCACACGGCTATGTGAACGGGCCTTGTGGTTAGAAGATGGACAACTGAAATTCAGTGGACCTTCGTCTGAGGTCGTCGCAGCGTATCTATCGTTAGGAACAGAAGGTCATGCGACTTGGGAGTCTTCATCCGCTCCGTCTGATGATGTCGAAGTTCAACTCAAGTCTGCTCGTCTGTTATCTGCGGACAACCAGCCTACTACTACTGTCGACTTTGACAGTCAATTTAGGGTAGAAATTGGGTACGAGGTGATTGGTCCGACAAGAAATCTATCTATTGTATACCATATCGTTGACTCGCTGGGGAACATTGTATTTCAGTCAATGGATACCGACAGTACTGACTGGAAGGGCAGCGTCAGGGAACCTGGTCGGTATGTGTCCATATGTAAGGTTCCTGCACGGCTGCTTAAGCCAGGCCGCTACCAGTTGTCCTTATTTTCATTCATCGAACGTGTGAAAATAATCGAGCGTAATGAAAACGTGCTGACTTTCGATATTTCGGAGGTGGGTTATCGCTTAAGTGCCAAGCGTTTCGGGGTTATCACACCTGTGCTTGAGTGGGAGGTAAACCGAATCGATGGCACGGACCGAGTTACCGAAAATCAAATGGAGAATCAGAATGAGTAGATTAGGACAAATCAAAGCATTTATCAGGACGAAATGTCCAGCATGTGCTCTAGTTGTAGGACAGATTCGAGGATTACATTACAAGACTCAAAGATTACCTCATAAATGGAAATCTATGAAGTCCGTGTTTTCCGAAATCTATTACAACAATCGTTGGGGTAGTCAAGAAACCGTTTCCGGTCTAGCCTCCGAGCTGTCACAAACATCAGTGATTAGGCAAGAAATACCAATCCTGATAAAAGAAAAGAATGCAAGATCATTGCTTGATGCTTCTTGTGGGGATTTCCATTGGATGAAGGAAATAGAACTAGACCTGGACAGATACATAGGAGTCGATATCGTTCCAGATTTGGTTGTTCAGAATCAGCAAAAATACGGTAGTGAAACTAGAGAATTCATAGCACTAGACATAGCCAGAGATAATCTACCTCAGGTAGACATAATTCTGTGCAGAGACTGTCTGGTTCATTTCTCATTTGAGCATATTATTTCTGCGACTAGGAATTTTAGGAGAAGCAAATCTAAGTATCTTCTTACTACAACATTTCCTGAATTATCAAAAAATGAAGATATTACTACAGGTGGGTGGCGACCAATAAATCTTCAATTACCTCCATTTAACTTTCCGAAACCGATCAAGTTGATTGATGAGGGATTTACTCGGCCAGATGGTGCAGCATATTCTGACAAAAGTTTAGGTTTGTGGAAGCTTGAAGATATTCTACTATGAATAGACTGGGCGCTTGGGGTTTTGAGTATTCATCACAGTTTACACTATTTTGAAGTCAATGAAAGGGGATCTTTTCTGACTTTGAACAAGCTGAAGTTGGCAATTGTCGGTTGTGGGGCGATAACACAAGGTATCCATCTGCCGGTGACCGCCCTTTCTAACCAGGTTGAGGTGACTGTGCTGGTGGACAAGTTCCTGCCACGCGCTCACGAGCTAGCGGACAAGTATGGTGTCCCAGTCGTGGCGGATGAGTATCGGGAAATCATAGGCAAAGCGGATGCCGCCATCGTGTCCTTACCCAACTACTTGCATGCCCCTGTGACGATTGATCTGTTGCAGCATGAAGTCCACGTGCTTGTTGAAAAGCCTATGGCCTTGAAGACAAGCAACTGTGACGAGATGATAGAAGCGGCTAGCAACACCGGAGCTGTTCTGGCTGTTGGGCTGGTACGCCGCTTCTACGGGTCATCACAATTCGTAAAACAGATAGTTGAGAACGGATTGCTGGGCAACATCCTGGGCTTTGATCTCCGTGAAGGCATTATCTTTCGCTGGGCTGTGGCATCTGACTCTATGTTCCGAAAAGAGGCGGCAGGGGGAGGAGTGCTCGTTGACATCGGTCCCCATGCACTCGATTTGTTACTTTGGTGGCTGGGCGGCTACACCAGCGTGGAATACTACGATGATGCTATGGGCGGGGTTGAAGCCGACTGTGAGCTTCATCTACGGCTGCAATGTGGGGCATCGGGAGTCGTGGAACTGAGCCGGACTCGTAACTTGAGGAACTCGTGGATCATCCGTGGGGAACGCGGTACGTTGGAGGTCGGAACAGGTTTCAACCCACTCATACGTCTGAAAACCAAGAACAGGGATGTTGTTCTTGCTGGACGAGTCGCGCGGGATGGCGTGGCTGACAAAACCATTCAAGATGTTTTCCGTCGCCAGTTTGACGACTTCGTGGACGCCATACTCAGTCATCGAGAGCCTTTTGTCCCAGGCCAAGAAGGCAGGCGAGCTGTGGAACTGGTTGAAACTTGCTATGCTTTGCGGCAACCATCGAAGCAGCCGTGGATGTTCCTAGAGGGGCCTAGGCATGGTGCATTGGAGAGTGCATTGCCATGAGATCTACGCAGTTCGATCTCTCCGGCAAGCGAGTGTTAGTAACCGGCGGGACCGGGTTTATCGGTGGACGATTGGTCGAAAGGTTGGTATTGGAACACAAGGCAGACGTACGCGTCTTGGTGCGCAATTTTGCCCGTGCACCTCGAATCGCCCGGTTTCCCATTGAGATGGTCCAGGGAGATGTGACAAGACCAGGCGACGTTGAGCGAGCTGTCAGTGGATGCGAGGTTGTTTTTCACTGCGCTTATGGGAATCAGGGCAACAGAGAGATGCAGCGCCTTGTGAACGTGGAGGGTACCAGGAATGTGTTGGCAGCCGCCCTGCACGCCCGGGTGAAGCGGGTAGTCTACCTCAGCACTTTGATGGTGTATGGAACCACACCAGATGGCGACCTCGATGAGGTTGCTCCCCGGCGCTACTCCGGCAATATCTACGCCGACAGTAAGCTGGATGCGGAGAGAATTGCTTTTGACTACATAGAAAAGCATGGCCTGTCTGTGGCAATTCTCCAGCCAACCGCGGTCTATGGACCCTTTGCACCGGTCTGGGCTGTTGATGTGCTCCAACGGCTCAAGACGGAACACGTGATCCTGGTCAATGGTGGCGATGGCCTCTGCAATGCGGTCTACATTGATGATGCGGTCAGCGCTATACTGCTGGCTGCGGTGAAGGAGAGTGCTGTAGGTGAAGCCTTTCTCATTTCTGGCGAACAGCCGGTTACCTGGCGGGACTTTTACGGTGGATACGCGCGTATGTTAGGCACCGCCGAGATGGTGAGTGTGTCAGCAGCCGAATTGTTGAAGGCCCACTACGCTCAGAAACGACGAAAGACTAAGGGGATTCTGAGGGAGACATTGAGCATCCTGCGTGAAGACCCCCTCATTCGCGAGCGCCTCCTTAGGACGCCTGAGGTAGTTCTCTTAACAAAGGCCGGCCGGTCACTTCTGCCGAAACCGATCCGGCAATCATTGAAGAGACGAATCGGGAGCAACAGCAGAACGAGTCGGCCTCAGGTTGCATCTGAAAGGGAGAAACCGTTGCGCCCGATGAGTCCTCCAACAGTGCAATTCTATGCGGCCAAAACCAGGGTTCGGATAGGCAAGGCGAAACGAATGTTGGGCTACCAACCCGCTTTTGATCTTGAGTCTGGAATGAGGTTGACTGAGCAATGGGCCAGATGGGCCAATTTGCTATAAGCCTTTTTCAGGGGAGTCATATGAGAGTTCTTCACGTACACACGAGCGATTACATTGGCGGCGGAGGTGGTGCAATTGCGATGTATCGTCTTCACCTTGGTCTAAAAGAGGCTGGTTTTGACTCAAAGATTCTGTGTGCCACCAAAACCCTTGAGTCTTCTGACTCTATAGCAATGCCACCTTTATCAAGATCAGAGTTGCTGCTCAGAAAAGTTACATCGAGACTTGGACTAAATGGTGTTCATTGTACAAGTACTTTCAAAATCAAGGAGTTTAAGGCCTATTTGGATGCGGATGTTCTTAACCTGCATAGTTTCCGCTCCCGTTTTAGCTACCTTGCGCTTCCCTCGCTAACCGAAAACAAGCCGGCCGTTTTTACTCTCCATGATATATGGCCCTTTACCGGACATTGTGCTGTCAGCTATGACTGCGATCGCTGGAAGATCGGTTGCGGCAAATGTCCTTACCCAGGGGCCCATCCAGCTATCAAGAGGGATAACACCCGCCTGGAGTGGAAGCTCAAGGACTGGGTATACAGTCGCTCGAATCTTGCTATCGTTACCTTGTGCGACCAGGTAACTGAGCAAGCCAAGCAGAGTATGCTCAACCGCTTTCCGATTCATCAGATTCCCAACGGCATTGACACTGAAGTCTATGAGCCTCTCGATCCCAAACAGTGTCGCTCACTGCTAGGGATACCGCCAGGTAAAAAGGTTCTGATGTTTGCAGCGTTGGACCTGTCTCAGTTCTGGAAAGGTGGCGATCTGCTAGTGAAGGCTCTGCGGGGCTTACCTGAGTCACTGCAGGCTGAAACCGTGTTATTGCTTCTCGGCAAAAGAGGTGAAACGATCGCTGAAACTGTTGGCATTCAAGCACTTAATATCGGATACGTCAGCAACGATCGCCTTAAGGCAATTGCTTATTCCGCAGCCGATCTGTTTGTCTCTCCCAGCCGGGTCGAGGCTTTTGGCTTGGTTTCACTGGAGAGCATAGCTTGTGGTACGCCGGTGGTAGCCTTCAAAGTCGGTAACGCCCCTGAACTAGTTCGTCCAGGCATCACGGGCTATCTGGCTGAACCTGAGAATGCAGAAGATCTCTGTGATGGCATCGTTCAGCTACTTGAAGATGAATCTCTACGCAGTTATATGAGTCAACAGGGCCCTGCGATTGCTCGAAAAGGGTTTGATTTAAAGTTACAGGTTCAACGGTATGTGGAGTTGTATCACTGGCTACTGCAAAACTGAGTCTATTGATCGCCTCTGGGAAGTAGGCCCATTGTCGCAGTTATGTGACTTGTAGTGTACCTAATCAACAGATCAATTTTCGAGAAGGAGAGTAGGCGATGAACAAACACAAAAGGATCAACATTGTTGTGGCCTTGGTATGTTTAATAATCGGTTTCGCCAGTGGATGGTTCTTTGGAGTGAGGGGTGTCCCTTTTGTAGGGTGGGAGCCCACTAGATGGGCAATTGGAATCTATACTGGTGACTCACCTCTTAGTCTGTCTCCTAGTGGTACCAAGAATCCGGTTCTGACTGCCGCAGATGTCGCAGATGCACCAGCGACCTTTGTTGCAGACCCCTTCATGTTATATGAGAACGATACCTGGTACATGTTCCTCGAAGTTATGAATGCGGCCACTAACCAGGGAGACATAGCATTTGCAACCAGCGACGATGGGTTGAATTGGACTTATGAACAAATCGTCCTTGATGAACCCTTCCACTTAACTTATCCTTACGTCTTCAAATGGCAGGACGAATACTATATGGTTCCAGAGAGTCACGAAGTAGATTCCATTCGATTATACAGGGCCGTTGATTTTCCTACGGAATGGTCTTTTGTGGGAACTTTGCTTGAGGGGAGTGGCTACGTAGACTCGGCTGTTTTTCACTTCAACAGTATGTGGTGGCTATTTACATCATTCGGGGGAAGTGATACTCTCCACCTCTATTGTGCCGACGAGCTGCTGGGGCCTTGGATCGAACACCCGGAGAGTCCTATCATAGAGGGGGATGCAAACATAGCCAGACCAGGAGGTAGAGTCTTGGTGTTCGATGGCCGGATTATCCGATATACACAGGATGATGAGCCTACGTACGGCAATCAGGTTCGAGCATTTGAAATCACTGAACTTACAACTACAAGTTATGAAGAAAAAGAAGTGAGCCAAAATCCCATACTAGAACCAAGCGGTACTGGCTGGAATGCAAGAGGAATGCATCATATTGACCCACATCAAGTCGACGAAGGCAAATGGATAGCCTGTGTGGACGGTTATGGAGACAGGTTGGTTTTCGGGCTCAAGTATTAGCACTATTGGTTGAATAGTCTCAGAGAGCAACAGTTGATTAGGTCGTGGTTGGTCCACATAGGGGAGAGAGAATTATGAATCTCAAATCACAGCCCTTGGTCAGCTTCGTGACCCCGGTTTACAACGCTGAAGACTACCTGGCCGAGTGCATTGAAAGTGTGTTGGCTCAAACATATGAAAATTGGGAGTACGTGGTCGTTAACAACCGCAGCACAGACCGCTCACTAGAGATTGCGCAACACTATGCTCAACAGGATAGTCGAATTCGCATCCATAACAACGATGAGTTTTTGAATCAGTTCCAGAATTGGAACCATGCTATGCGCCAAATCTCCCCCGAAAGCCAATATTGCAAAGTGGTGCACGCCGATGATTGGTTATTCCCCGAGTGCCTGGCCCGAATGGTAGAAGTCGCTGAAGCGCATCCATCGGTTGGCATCGTTAGCGCTTACCGCCTTGATGAAAACCGGGTAGACCCGGATGGATTACCATATCCAAGCACTGTCATACCAGGGCGGGAGATCTGCCGGTTGAGACTGCTTGGCGGTCCATTTGTATTTGGATCACCAACTTCTCTGCTCATACGTTCTGACATCATCCGCAGCCGTGAAACATTTTACGATGAGTCTATCATTCACACTGATGCGGAAGTGTGTTTTAACATCCTACAGGACTATGATTTTGGGTTTGTACACCAGGTTCTTACGTTTACCCGCAGGCACAACGAGTCAGTGACATCGCTCACTAACAGGTTCCATACTCGCCGCCTGGCCAATTTCACCATCTTCCTGAGATATGGTCCCGCGTATCTGAGTGAAGAGGAGTATGAGAAGCGCTTAGAGCGGGTGATAGAGAATTACCATAGGTTTCTGGTGAGGAGCGTTTTCGAACTGAAGGAAAGAGAGTTTTGGAATTACCACAGAAATGAGCTTAGAAAGCTGGGGTACCCTCTGAGTGCGGCCAGGCTGGTCAAAGGTTTATTCTTAGAACTGTTGGACTTTAGAGAGGCCACCAGGAGCGTGAGGTGCGCTATAGAGAAGAAGAAGCAAGAAACGTCTCAAGATGTCCAGAAGTTAGACACTGTTCTCAGCTCAATATATACAAAGGAAAACAGCGATGGGAATAGCTGTTGAACAGGTAGCAGAAAAGGATTCTCTAACAAGATCTGGCTTAATCAAGGTTTGAAAGGTTGGAAAACATGTCTGGAATCGCCGTTATTTATGATCCTTCAAACAGAAAGGAAGGAAGCGAGGGACTCATCCCACGTATGTGTCGGGCCTTGCAACGCTCAGATCGAGAAGGACCAGTGGAATGGTATGGTGGTCCCAGCTTTGGCATGGGACGTTGTCGGCCGGTTTTGGTTAACCGAGCATCCCAGCCAGCCTGGAATGAAGAGAAAACCATTTGTGCCTTTTTTCACGGTGAACTGTTCGGTCATAAAGGCCTCAGGCGATCTATGGAGCGAAAGGGCCATCAGTTTTCCGATGACAGTCATGCCGAATTCGTGGTCCATCTGTACGAAGACAGGGGTGATACGTTTATTCACGAATTGAACGGTAGTTTTGCCCTGGCGGTGTGGGACAACCGCCGGCAAAGGTTAATCATCGCCAATGATCGTTATGGTCTGTGCCCTCTTTACACAGCCCTATCTGGTGGCAAATACTTGTGGGCCTCATCGCCTAAAGGTATTCTGGCAGATACCACCTTCCCCAGGCGAATTAATCTGGTGGGTATGGCCGACTTTTTATGCCTGGGTTTTCCCCAAGGCAACGATACGATGTTTGATGGCATTGATGAACTACCGCCTGCAAGCCTGGTGGTTTGCCAGGAAGGTCAAGTTCATCGCCAGCAGCACTGGGATTTATCATGGCAGGAAGAGGAGACGGGGATTTCAGCCGATGATTACCTGGATGAGTTGATCCCTCTGTTGAGACAGGCGGCTGAACGCCGACAAACGGGCGAATTAAGTGCGGGGCTTCTGTTGAGCGGTGGTCTCGACTCCCGCGTCGTTCTAAGCGTGCTAAGAAAGGATACCATTAGAACTTTTACCTTTGGCACCCCATATTGTGATGACGTTAAATATGCACGTCAGGCCGCGCGAGCGGCCAACGTTCCTCACGTTGCGCTTGAAATCAAACCAGACTACCTTGAAACCTTTGTCTGGACTGGCATTGAGCGCACGGAAGACCTTATCAATTGCTATCAGTTTCACGGCATCAGTATCTATGACGAAATTGCCTTGCAGGTAAATGCCCTGATCACCGGGTCTGCAGGCGAAAATGTTTTTGGTGACTTCAACAAAGATCCACAGGGCGACTTTTGGGGAGATGAGTTTTCAGTTGATCGTCGGTATGACTCACAAAGCATCACAACGGATGAGGAACTGGAACAGTTGATGAGGCCAGTTTACTTTCAACAGATGAATGGTTTAGCCAGATCGCGGTTTCATAGAGACTACGAAAAATACCCATCCAGGTATGTATCTCACAAGCATGACTATTGGAGCATCAAGCAACTGCAAAGACGCCGTTCCAATCGCTTGTCCAGTTTGTTTTCTGATAGTCTGGTATTTCGGCCTTTCTTCTATGACAACGATGTGGTGGACTTTGCCCAAACGATTCCACCCTCATTACGATGGGGAGAAAATGCGCTTTACAGGCAAGTTGTTCTACTCGTAGCACCTGAGCTGGCCGAAATCCCAGCTACGACAGCCTATGGCTTACCTCTTAACACTACCTATAAGCAAATGGCTCGACGCAAAAGGCGACGTAACGTGTTGGAGCGGTGGCGTCGCAGGTTAAGAAAAATCAGCATAGGGTTGATCCCGCCTATGGGAACCAGGTTTTTCGTGGACTACAATAGATGGTTAAGACGAGAATTACGAGGTTGGGCAGAGTCGATACTATTGGATCCCCAAACCTTGAACAGAGACTACTGGAATGCACCCGCTATTACTCAACTTTGGGAAGATCATTTACGGGGTAATAGGAATCTGGCTCAAGCACTCACCGCGCTAATTACCTTTGAGCTTTGGCACAGAATGTATCTAGATGGGCTGGATGTTGCGTAATGGAGGCTTAACGTGACCCGTGGACTCGAGAGCGAATATGGTACTTCCTGGGATGCCTTTAATGACGATGGTCAGTTAGAAGGGGTTTTACTTGCCATTTGGCACCAGTAGCTCAGGGCGCTATTCGCAGGTCCGGGTGAGCCATAACCACAGTGAGTGTTGGAGAGACTTGGTCGATGAGTTCTGATGTCAGCGTCAGATAAAGAATACCGCAATATATGGGTGGAGAGAGTGTCCCGCTGGCGTCGTCTGCCACAGGACTTTGGTAAATGGTGGTGGTGGATGTGGCTGAACATGCAACTCTCCCACCTACCACATTTGGGCCGCCTATTTACCTGGTTGGCCAGTTTGCCTTTGGGGCCCTATAGAGGGAAGTGGCCATTAGCTCGTATAACTTCCAAGTCCTACATCTCCCCTAGAGCTCAAATTGGCTGCCCTGACCTGCACGTTAGCCCACGCTGCTTCATTGACGACTTTGTAACTATTGCCAGTGGTACCGAGGGCGGCAGCGTTATTCTGGATGAAGAAGTTTACATCTATCGGGGGACTATTGTCGAGGTCAATCGGGGGGCAAAAGTAACCATCGGGAAAGACACCCACATCCAGGCTAATTGCATCTTGAATGGCCTTTTGGGTGATTTACGGATTGGGCGCAACGTGATGATCGCTCCTCACTGTGGCTTTTTCTCCTATCAACACAAGGTTGACGATTTGAGCCAGCCTATGTGTAAGCAAGAACTCATCAGCAAAGGTGACATAGTGATTGAAGACGACGTCTGGCTAGGAATGGGTGTAAAAGTCATGGACGGGGTGCGCATAGGTCGGGGCGCTGTCGTTGGCGCGGGTGCGGTTGTGACCCAAGATATTCCACCCTATGGCGTCGCCGTAGGTGTACCAGCACGCATTATTCGTAAGAGAGACGTGGAGAAACCTCAAGATGTCGCTTGAAACCAGGGGTCGGAATAGTAAGATGAAAAACACTCACCAGATAGCGGCACTTTGCATCAGCTTGCTCCTCGGTCTGAGTCTGTTGCTCCTGAATCTGAGCCTACCGCGCATTGTCAGGGGCTCCGGGGCAGCCCCGGCTCCCATTCGCCCTGGTGGGCAGCCATGTAGCGATGAGGAATACTTTTACCTCGATATCTCACCCAACGTCTTGGTGCAGGGTGACAATCTCATTGGAATTACCAACGATGCCCTGGCCGGTGACAATTGGACCGCAGCCAACGTCAGACCCCAAGTGTTTGGCGATGTCGCAGTTGTGCAGTCGCATGGGCCTGATAACACTGGGCAAATCGGCGCAGCAGATGTGACTGCCGCGGTGCCTACTACGCTCACTTTTACGTTTACTAATTCCTACGATGGGTCGAGTCAGGAAGCTATAGCCCAAATTCCTGATGGCTATGACGACAACATCCCCACACCTCTATTGATCTTTGCCCATGGCCGAACGAGCATCATGGAATGGGGCATAACCTATTTTGGCGACGCGGCTAACGACAAGGGCTGGCTACTGGCCTCACCAGAGATGCACGGTAGCTGGCCAATTCCTCAGGAGTGCTTTGAATTTCCCAACGACTGTGATTACGATGACAAAGTGCTGGCCGGGACCACGGGCCCCGGCGACCGCCCGAGACCCGGCGCATATGCCCATGCGTCCCTGGAGAGCCAGTACGATGTCATTGGTACTGTGAATTACATGGTCAATGAGTACAACGTGAAGCCCGACCAGATCTACCTGGTAGGTTACTCGATGGGCGGCCAGATCGCCACAGTAGTGGCTGCCAAATTCCCCCACCTCTTCGCCGCTGTTTTTGATAACAAAGGTATTACCGATATGGAACAGTGGTATTGGGAGAGGGTTTCTTCTTATACAAGGCGCACGCTCGAAAAAGAATGTCATATTGATGGAGTCCGTAAAACACCTTCGGAGAACCCCTTTTGCTATGAACGCCGCACGAGCGTCAATTTCGCCAGCAACTACATTCACGTACCGATCTCGATGACCCACAGCGTCAGCGATACGCTTGTGCCCATCACTCATTCCTTTAATTTACGCGATGCCATTAACATCTACGGCCCTGACCAACCGGCCTCCGTTTTTGAGGATACTGTCGTTGGGCCTACATGCAATGATGGTGGCGATTACCACTGCTACGAACCTGATCCAATGGCGGTACTGAACTTCTTGGAGCGGTTTACTCTAAACAACAATCCAACTCACATCAACATCACCACCGACGAGTCCAAATCCTATCATTGGCTGAACATCGCCCAGGCGGGCAGTGAGCATTGGTCGCAGGTGGAAGCCGCTTATTATCCGTTCAGCACCACCGTTACGGCCACTATTTCAGATACTGAACCACTGACAGTAGGCTTTAACCTGGGTTCGATGCCCATAATGGGAATTATCGAACAACCCGGCATGGGGCTGCCAGCGACGACTTATCTGGTCAAAGGAGATAGCAACAACTACTTACACAATTACATGTCCGGTTATCTTACCACGACTTTGCTCACTACGGGCCAGTTTACCTTGACGATTTCCGCTATTGAAGCAGAGGTTTCAGCCAGCCCGGAGATGGTATCGGGTTGGCAAACCGCGACTTCGACGATCACGGCCGTGGCACAAGATCACCTGAGCAACCCCGTCCCCAACGGCACAATCATCCAGTTCTCCACCACGGAGGGAACCTTTGCCAATGAGAGTTCAACGTACACAACAACCGTCACGGGAGGTCAAGTCACTACTACGTTGACTCTAGCGGCTGCTGCGGCTGATCTGGCGGAGATAACGGCCATGGTCGAGAGTATCACTGGCTCTACGTCGGTTAATATCATTCATCCAGTTCTGGACGTGGCGGTTACGGCGAACCAGACGACAGTCTACAGTGGGCAGGCCGTCACCTATACCTACCAGATCACAAACACCGGCGATGTAACGCTGACCAGTGTGATCCTGACAGATGACAATGGTACGCCGGTGGACAGCGGTGACGATATCACTGTCTGTGAAAACATCACCCTGACGGCAGGAGCCACAACAAGTTGTAGCCGCAGCGCAACACTGACACAAACTGCAACCAACACAGCCACCATCACCGGGCAAGACCCGCTGGGCCACGATGTGACCCGCAGTGATGCGGCCACTGTCAACGCCATCTCGCCAGCCATAGGAGTGACAGTCACGCCGGATCAGGCGACAATCCGCAGCGGGCAGGCCGTCACTTATGCCTACCAGATCACAAACACCGGCGATACGACGCTGACCGGTATAATACTGGTAGATGACAATAGTACGCCGGTGGACAGCAGTGACGATATCATCGTCTGCGAGAGCATCACGCTGGCGGCAGGAGCCACAGCAAGTTGTATCCGCAGCATAACGCTAACACAAACTACAACCAACACAGTCACCGTCACCGGGTTAGACCCGCTGGGCAACGATGTGAGCCGCAGTGACTCGGCCACCGTCAGTGTGATTTCTCCGACGCTGGATGTAAAGATCTATGTTCCTATTGTCACGAGGAATAAGATTCCATAACGAGATCAATCCCTGGCAGTCGAATCTTGACTCGTTCGTGAAGAATGTGCGCCCTCAAGGAGTTCAGGGGGCAGTGGACTTTAGTAAATGTCTAATATTTCTTTGACTGTATGTCAACAGAAGTGTGCTATGATGATAATATGACTCGGTTGAGCAAAGTTACTCAGGAAGCAGTCATTGGCCGGACCGGATGTCCGTGCCGGTGTGCTTGGGCGCAGGAGTAGCATCGGTCCCTTCGGTTGGTCGTGCAAGCACCGGCTGAAGTAGCCACATGGAACAAAGGGGTGATAAAGATATGAGCATTCAAGAACTACTGGACTACGTGGCCATTCTAAGAAAGAGATGGTGGCTTATTCTATTACTGGTGATTTCAACTGTGGGCACAATTCTGGTCATCTCCAGGAGCCAGAAACCACTCTATGAGGCATCTCTCAAATTTCTCTTCACCACCCCTCCGATCTCTGAGGTATCCGTGTACAATGAATTTCGCCAGGTGTCAGTGGGACAGGAGATTCCTGCTGCCAAAGCGAACTTCATAGAAATGCTCACTAGCAAGGTCGTCATTTGGGACGCAATTGAGACTTTGGGAGCAGACTTGACTGGCGACGAGGTGTTAGCGCGATTGACGGTGGAGCAGTCGCCGGTTTCGGGATTCGTGGAACTCTCGCTCCAGTGTGAAGACCCGCAGTTGGCGGCTGATATGACCAACGCGCTGATGGACACGGCTTTGAGATACTACGGTGAGTTGCGAGCCAAACCGACTACGATGAGCAGGATCTTTATCAGCGAGCAGTTGAGCCTGAGTCGCGAAGGATGGGAGAAGGCAGAAGAAAAAATCACCCAGTTCCAAATTGAACACAACATCGGTGACCTGGAGACAGAGATCGATCGCCAGCAGAGTTTGATCCAGTCCCTGACCCTGGTGCACGATACAGATTCGGCCGAGGGGAACATGGAAGCAGTCGCCAGATACGAGACTATCATGGCGCAGCGCAAACAGGAATTGCAAAACCTACTAGCGCTCCGTCCGCGGTATACGACGTTGAAGACAGCGTCCGATCAAGTCAGGGGAACCCACGAATTGCTGCTGGCCCGACAGACACAGGCCGAACTCAAAGAGAATGAAATCATGAGCGTCGGGTTCATCAATGTTTTGGGA
>JADFUZ010000054.1 GCA_015222295.1 Chloroflexota bacterium
CAGGTACTTCCCCGGTGCGCCCAAGCTTATGTGACAGAGTGCCGCAGCTGGCCACCGGAGACAAGAAAGAGACACGGCCGTTGACATGCGCGGGGTGTTCGGTTACAATCAGCCAGTACAGTCAAATTCATTAAGGAGGAACCCGAGGCTAATGAAGATCGCATCATTCAGGAATCACGCTGGGGAGCTTCGCATCGGCGTCAAGGTCGGTGACGGCATCGCCGACCTCACCGCCGCGCTGGAGAAGTACCTGGTGGACGAGGCGGGTACTGATCCAGAGTGCGCCATAGACGTAGCCGCCGAAAGGCTGCCAAGCTCCATGCTGGACCTCATCAAGAGGGAGGAGGAGGGACAGGCAGACCTACAGCTAACTGCCGCCTACATCTCTCGCACGGCACAAAAGGGAAAGCTGGTCTTCTCTCCCTGCGGGGACAAGATTACCTATGGGCTCGATGAGGTCACGTTGCTGACCCCCATCCCCCAAACGGACAGGAGAATCTTCAACATGGAGTACAACTACCCCGCATACGTAAAGGTCTACGGGACCATCCCACCGGACGATGGCAAGACGGCCATGTTCATGATGGACCCGGAGACGATAACCGGGCCTGGCGCTGAGATAAAGTGGCCATCCACGGCCACCGAGGTCTCGTCCGCCGTGGAGTTGGGCGTTATTATCGGCAAGGAGGGAAAGCGCATCCCCGAGAGCAAGGCCATGGACTATGTCTTCGGCTACACCATCGTCAATGATGTTACTGGAATAAGCATACTGAGAGGCATGGGGCCAGGTAATCTCTGCCTGCCCCGCGCTTTCTACTTCACCAGAGCGATGATAATGGACAGTTTCCAGCCGGTAGGTCCCTTCATCGCCCTCAAGGACGAGATCGCCGACCCGCAGAACCTGGGAGGCGAACTGAGGGTCAACGGAAAAGCTGTCTCGAAGGGCAACACCGGGGATATGCGCTGTTCGGTGGCCAGACTGATAGAATTCCTTTCCCAGGACATTACTCTTCAAGCCGGCGACCTCATCTCCTCCGGCGCCATGGGGACAAACGACTTCCCGCCTGAAGCTCCCGTCGAAGTGGGCGATACAATAGAGGCTGAAATAGCCAAGATCGGGGTGCTGCGCAACAGCGTTGTCCCCTGATGCGGCTGCCGGGGAGTTGTAGTATTTGAGAACAGGAGGGCATACGCAAAATGAGGCTTGGTAGTTTCAGAAACCACAGTGGCAATATCTGCATCGGGGTGAAGATCGACGGGCAACTGGCCGACCTGACAGCAGCCTTCGAGAAATACCTGGTGGAGGAGTGTGGGGTGAGCCGCGATTTCGCTGTGGACGCCGCCTGCTCCAGAATGCCGACTTCCATGCTGGCCCTGCTTCGTCGGGAAGAGGAAGGCTGGGCTGACCTCAACACAGTGTATTCTTACATTCGTAGCACAGTGAAAAAGAACAGTGTACTGTTCTCCCCCACCGGGGCCAAGATCAATTACGGTTTGCCGGAAGTCAGATTGCTCACCCCCGTCCCCCAGATGTACAGGGTGTTCAACATCGGGGTAAACGCCGATATCTTCGCCAAAATGGAGAACGTCACCCCCCCTGAACCTGATTATACCTGCATGTTCAAGAAGACGCCGCGCGCGATACTTGGACCTGACGATGAAATAAAGTGGCCCGCTTCGGGGCAAGAGGTTGCTTCAGAGGTGGAGTTGGGCGTGATAATGGGGAAGACGGGAAAGGGCATATCCCAGAGCAACGCCCTCGACTATGTTTTCGGCTATGTGGTGTCACACGATCTGGTAGTGATGGACGTGCTGAGTAAAGCCCACTTCGGGCCCGGCCCTGAGGGCCTCCCCGCCGCCTACTATATCACGCTCGCCAAGACCCCTGACGGTTTCCAACCCATAGGCCCGTTCATCGTCACCAAGGATGAAGTCCCTGACTGCCAGAATGTCAATATGGAGTTCAGAATCAATGGACAGGTCAAGATCAAGGGGAATACGCGCGACATGAGGGTGCCGTTGAGAAGGCTGATAGAATTCCTCTCTGCGGATATGACGTTCTACGCCGGGGACCTCATCTCATCGGGAGGCATGGGGACAGAGGAGTATCCTCCTCACGCTTTCCCCGTACCTGGAGATACCGTCGAGGCCGAACTCGAAAACATCGGCGTAATACGCAACTACATTGTGGCCTGAGGGAACGTCGCAGTGTGGTGGGGGAGGACAACCATCAAGGAGGGGGCTACACAGGTGGCCCTTGTGCGACTTCCCACGGGAGCATAAGCGGGATATGTGCGTCGGCCACGGCCAAGGCGTATATTGACCGCGAGAAGGTCTCCAACATTGCCTTTCCCTGTATGGGGTCGCGCCGCTGGCGAGGCTGGGGTGACCACGAGCTCGCTCTGAGTGTGAACATTGAGCAGGGCTAGCTGTGCCCCTGCTGCTACGAATCCCAGCACTAAATGCAGAAACAAGGAAGATGGCACTATGCCTCCGGGAAGTAGCGCTGCTGGGGAATGAGAGGCCTCCGTCAACGACAGTAGTCTGTGTGAGGCGTCTCCGAAGATGATAGAATAGGGAGCGGAAAATGGCAGGCCGAAGTGGAAAACGCAGTGTCCGAAGGGAGGACGTGTGGCCCTGACGAAAGAGCTCATAGCGGAAATCTCTCAGCAGTTGCTGGAAGCCGAGCGCACGTCGCATCCGATAGACCCGATTTCACCCAAGTATGACGACCTGTCATACGAGGACGTCTATGCGATTCAGTTGAAGTCCTTCGATATCAGGGTTGGGCGCGGCGAAGTCATCGTGGGCAAGAAAATCGGGCTGAGCAGCCGGGCGATGCAGGAGCAGTTCAATATCAACGAGCCTGACTACGGCATCGTCTCCCACAGGATGGTTCTCAGAGAGGGGCAACCCATACCCATGAAGAGGCTGATTTTGCCGCGACTGGAGCCCGAAATGGCCTTCGTACTGAAGGAGGACCTGAAGGGGCCGGGGGTGACAGCGGCAGCTGTTCTCAAGGCCACCGAGGGGATTATGCCAGCATTCGAGGTCATAGACAGCAGATACAAAGACTGGAAGATCACGGTAAAAGATTCCATTTCCGACAATGCTTCGTGTGGCGCCATAGTCCTGGGCGGCAGGCTTACCCCCATATCGGACATAGACCTACGGCTGGTGGGCATGGTGCTGGAGAAGAACGGCGAGGTCATTGCCACCGGCGCTGGAGCAGCGGTCCTGGGCAACCCGGCCGAGTCTGTGGCCTGGCTGGCAAACAAGCTTGCCGACTATGGGATTACACTGCAGAAGGGTGAATTCATTATGTCAGGCAGTCTCGTTCGGGCGGTGCCGGTGGAAGCAGGCTCGTCCCTCAAGGCGACTTTTGACCGGTTTGGCTCTGTTTCTGCGTTTTTTGAGTAGCCGGATGCTTGTCGGCCGCAAGACTGAGGGGTTGCCTCACAGGCATCGCTATTGGATTGCTTTGTTGACAGGAGGTTAAGATGCCAAATATCGCGACGCATTCACCGGGCTCCGTTGTGCTCCTGCAAGGCAACGAAGCCATTGCCAGAGGAGCGTTGGAGGGAGGAGCGCAGGTCTGCACAGCGTACCCGGGAACGCCTTCTTCGGAGATCATCGCGACGCTTGCCCCCGTGGCGAAAGACAGGGGCATTCACGTCGAGTGGTCTATCAATGAGAAGGTGGCCACCGAGGTCGCAGGCGCCGCCGCCTTCGCCGGTCTGAGAAGCCTTTCGGCCATGAAGAATGCGGGCCTGAATGTAGCCATGGATTTCCTGATGCACTTGAATCTCTCGACCCTCGGTGACAGGGGCGGCGGAATGGTGGTAGTGGTTTGCGATGACCCCCAGGCCCACGCCAGTGGTGATGAAGAGGACACCCGCTGGACAGCCCAGATGGCCAATGTCCCTCTCCTGGAGCCGGGGAATCCGCAGGAAGCCAAGGACATGACCAAGTGGGCCCTGGACCTATCCGAAGAACTGTCGTGCTACTGCTTCCTGCGGGGCTACACGCGCCTGTCGCATTCTCGCGGCCCGGTCAAGCTTGGGGAGCTACCGAGCCCAACGCGCAAGGCGAATTTCGACACGTCCAAGGGCTACTCGCCCTATATTGCCCCTCCAAAACACGCAGCTTTGATTGAGAAGATGGCCAGGCTCCGGGAGAGATTCGAGTCGTCCCCCTTCAACCCGTACAGCGGGCCCGAGCACCCAGAGTTGCTGATAATCTGCAGCGGCAGCGGGGGCTTCTGCTCTCTCGATGCCGTAGAGGCCCTCGGGCTGACGAAATCGGTGGGTATCCTGAGGCTGGGAACGCTCTGGCCATTCCCACAAGACCTGGTCCGGAGCTACGTGGCTCGGACCGGCAAAGTCCTGGTGGTGGAGGAAGTGGATCCCTTCCTGGAGGTCCACGTTAAAGAAGCTATCGTGAGCCCTTCGCCGGTGGGGTCACCGGAGATATACGGCAAGGGCTCGGGCCACATAGGGTACTACGGCGAAATGACACCCGATGTGGTAATCAAAGCTTTGTCCAAGATCTTCAACCTCGAGTATCAGGCAAGGGACCGTCGTTACGAGGACGAAGTCCAGAACGCAGCCAGCCAGATGGTCATTGACCGGGGCATGGCCTGGTGTCCCGGCTGCCCCCACCGGGCCAGCTTCTTCGCCCTGAGGAATGCCATCAGAAAGGACGGCAGAAAAGCCCTGGTTACCGGGGACATCGGCTGCTATGCGCTGGACATATTCCCCTATGGCACTCACCAGACCAATGTATTGCATTGTATGGGCTCAGGAGCGGGCACCGCGTGCGGCTTCGGCGAGCTGGGCCAGTTTGATTTCAAGCAACCTGTCGTGGCCATCTGTGGCGATTCGACCTTTTTCCACGCATCGGTTCCCGCGCTAATTAATGCCGTATACAACAAGTCAAACATGACGCTGGTGATACTCGACAATGATGTCACAGCGATGACTGGTTTCCAGCCCCATCCCGGAACCGGCCGTACTGCCACTCAGGAGGCAACTACCATTGTTGACGCGGAAGCTCTCTGTCGTTCACTGGGATGCAGGGTAGAGATAAGGGACCCCTTTGACACGAAGGCCACCACTGCCGCCCTGGTTGAACTCATGAAGGACGAGGAGGGGGTCAGAGTCCTGATCCTGCGCAGGAAATGCGAATTGCTTCGAATGAGGCAGGAGCGCAAACAGCTATTCAAGGTCTGGGTCACTCCTGAGAAATGTACCGGTGAGAAGTGCGGGTACTGCTACCAGGTACTACAATGCCCGGGCATATCCTGGGACAAGGAGACTGGCAAAGCGCGAGTGCAGGAGACGCTTTGCGTCGGGTGCGGATTCTGCGCCGACATATGCCCACTCAAAGCGATTGTCAAGGAGGAAATAGCATGATGGCCATTTCTGCCGACCCGTTGAACTTAATTATTTGCGGAGTTGGAGGTCAGGGGAATATCCTGATGTCGAGCCTGGTAGCCAGCGCATTGACCAGAAAGGGCTACTACGTGGCCATCGGAGAGACATTCGGGGCAGCTCAAAGGGGCGGGGCTGTTTTCAGCAGCGTCAGAATATCCGCAAGACACCCTTACGGCCCGCTAATTCCCGAGGGGAGGGCTCATCTTATCCTCGGACTTGAGCCCCTGGAAACCATGAGGATGCTCCAGAAATATGGAAACCCGGAGGTCGTGTGCATCACCAACACCCAGCCCGTGCCCCCGGTGGGAGTCCTATCCAAGAAGGATGAATACCCCGACCACGACGAGCTCAAGGAGACCATCAAGAAACTTACCAGGCGGGCGTGGTTTGTGGACGCAACCGACATTGCTCTGAAGCTCGGTGCCGCCATAGCGACCAATATCGTCATGGTAGGTGCCTTGCTTGCGGCAAGCCAGCTTCCGTTGGAAAGGAAGGACATGGAAAGTGAAATGTGGAATACCTTTCCCCGCGAGAGAATGGAGTTGAATCTCAAGGCGCTGGACAGGGGCTTCAACACAATTCACTCGCAGAACTAGACCTGGTTAAACCATAGATAAGGAGACATCCCTTGTTGTACAAGGCGCCCAGAGGCACTTCTGATATCCTGCCGCAAGAACAGCCCTGGTGGAAATACGTCCAGGAAGAAGCTACCCGTATCTGTCTGCTCTATGGCTATCAACGCCTGAACACACCAATATTCGAAGACTCCGGGCTCTTCGCACGCACCGTGGCCGGGGGCACCGACATTGTCGACAAGGAGATGTACGTTTTCCACGACAGAGGCGGCCAGAAGCTGGCCCTGCGGGCCGAGGGAACAGCGCCAGTCTGCCGGGCTTACCTGGAACACGGGATGTTCAATTTGCCCCAGCCTGTGAGGCTGTACTACATTGGCCCCACTTTCAGATATGAGCGACCCCAAGCGGGCAGATACCGCCAGCATCACCAGTTCGGCTGCGAAGTCGTGGGGGATTCTGACCCCACCCTGGATGCCGAAGTCATAGACATAGCACGAAGCTTCTTACTTTCTCTCGGCCTTCCGGTGCTCTCCATCCTCCTTAACAGCATTGGCTGCAGACTCTGCCAGCCCACGTACGTGGAAGCGCTCAAGCGGCATTACTCCAACTACTCAGACCGGCTTTGTCCCGATTGTGAAGTCAGGCTAGTGAGGAACCCACTTCGCCTGCTCGACTGCAAGGAATCCTCATGCCAGGAGGTGGCGGAGACTTCTCCGAGAATCTCAGACTACCTGTGCCCCGACTGCCAGAACCATTTCCAGGCTGTCCAACAATATCTGGAAGCCCTGGCCATCCCTTTCGAGATGGACTACAGACTTGTACGCGGCCTGGACTACTACACCAGAACGGTATTTGAGATTCAGACGCAGGGGGAAGAGCGCCAAGGTGCTCTCGTCGGCGGAGGCCGCTATGATAACCTCATTGAGCAACTGGGGGGCAAGCCAACTCCGGCGGTCGGCTTTGCCTCAGGCATAGAAAGGATCATTTCGAGTCTGAAGAGCCAGCAAGCAGACATCCCTCACAAACCCAGGCGCACGACTTTCATGGCGTTCATGGGAACAGAAGCGAGAATCGCTGCCATGAAGCTGGCTTCACAACTGCGGAGCGCGGGCATCCCCGTGATCGCTGCCTCGGGCGATAGAAGCCTGAAGAGCCAGTTGCGACAGGCCAACTCGCTGGGCGCAGACTACGCCATCATCATAGGAGAACGCGAAGTCACGACCGGCAGCGCCGTGCTCCGAGATATGGTGAGCAACAAACAGGAAACCCTCACGTTATCTGAAGTCGCCGCGGCTCTTTCCGGCCCAACGACCGCCAACAACTAGATATACGGCCCGCCTTTATCTAGTGGGCCATGTGTGCTACAATATATAGTGTGTTTAGCCTTTGCCGTTGCCTTCAACTCCAAGTCGCGGCCACAGTCACTCTGGACCATTCCCAACAAGAGACTCACTTCTACAGGACAGTACAGCTATGTCCAAAAATGGCATGAACAATAGACCGAACGGCGAGTACAACGCTGAGCATATCCAGATCCTGGACGAGATAGAAGCCGTCCGTCTGCGGCCCGGAATGTATATTGGAGGTACCGGACGCGAGGGCTTGCAGCACCTTCTCTATGAGATAGTGTACAACAGCATCGATGAAGCCATGGCTGGCTTCTGTGACCGAATCGAAGTCACCATTCACCAAGACAATAGCGTAACCACGGCCGACAACGGGCGGGGTATTCCCACGGAGACTATCCCCACTGCGGATATCACCGCGCTGGAAGCGGTAATGACTCGCCTGCACGCCGGAGCCAAGTTTGGCGGACCTACCTATGAGATATCCAGCGGTCTGCACGGCGTCGGTGCCGCGGTGGTCAACGCGCTTTCCTCATGGCTGCGGGTTGACGTCAGGCGCCAGGGCAAGATCTACCGCCACGAATACGAGCGGGGCATTCCCAAAGGGGAGATTCGGACTGTTGGTGACACTGAGGATACCGGCACCACTGTCACGTTCCTCGCCGACGAGGAGATCTTCCCGGACATTGACTACGACTTCAGTACAACCTGCCAGCGGCTGAAGGAACTGACCTTCTTGAACAAAGGAGTGCGAATTTCCCTCAAGGACGAAAAAAGCTCCCAGGAGAAGACGTTCTACTTCGAAGGTGGCATAGCCAGTTCCGTCAGGCGCTTGAACAGAAACAGGCAGGTTATCCACCTCGACCCCATCTACGTGTCAGCTACCATCAACTCCACATCAATTGAGCTAGCGCTGCAATACAACGACGGCTTCACGGAATCCACCTTCTCCTTCGCCAACTGTGTGAATACCAGAGACGGGGGCACCCATCTCACCGGCTTTCGCTCCGCCTTGACTCACGTTGTGAACGACTACGCTCGCAAGAACAAACTCGTCAAGGACAATGACCCCAACCTGACTGGCGATGATATGCGGCAAGGGTCAGTGGCCATTATCAGTGTAAAGCTTCCCAAGCCGCAGTTTGAAGGTCAAACAAAGGCCAAGCTCGGCAATCCTGAAGTAAGAAGCCAGGTTGAGTCGGCGATCACGGACGGCCTGTCACTCTATCTGGAACAGCATCCAGATGACGCGAGGGCAATCGTGGAGAAATGCCTGGTTGCGGCCAAAGCTAGAGAGGCGGCGCGCAAGGCTCGTGAGCTCGTCTTCAAGCGAAGCAGCTTCGAAACATCTACACTGCCAGGCAAGCTCGCCGATTGCTCCGAGAAGAACCCGGAGCTCTGCGAGCTCTATCTGGTCGAGGGTGACTCGGCCGGCGGCTCGGCGAAACAGGGACGCGACCGCCGCTTTCAGGCCATCCTTCCCCTGAAAGGCAAGATACTCAATGTGGAGAAGGCTCGCAGGGATAAGGTCCTGGAACATGAAGAACTGAGGGCCCTTGCCACTGCGCTAAGGGCAAATGCAGATGGACTGGACCTTTCCAGACTCCGGTACCACCGCATCATTATCATGACCGATGCCGACATTGATGGCGCTCACATCCGCACGCTACTTCTGACCTTCTTCTTTCGCCATATGATGGAGCTAATCGATCACGGACACCTTTTCATTGCCCAACCGCCCCTCTATCGTATCAGGTCGGGTAAACAGCAGTTCTGGGTCTACTCCGATGAAGAGAAGGAAGCAAAGGTCAGGGAATTGGGCCAAAACAAGCTGGAGATTCAGAGATACAAAGGATTGGGCGAGATGAGCCCAGAACAGCTATGGGAGACGACGATGAACCCGGCCTCCCGAACCCTGCTCAGGGTAGAGATAGGAGACGGCATAGCCGCGGACCAAGCCTTCCATATGCTGATGGGAACGGAAGTCCCACCCCGCAAGAACTTCATCCAGGCCCACGCCACAAGCGTGAGGAACCTGGATATCTGAGAGCGACCTACTTCTGGTACAGGCCCTGCGCAGCTATGTACTGTTCCACTTCGTGAGGCACGAGGTAGCGTATAGACAACCCTTGAGCTACACGCTGTCTGATCTCTGAGGAACTGACCTCAACAACGGGGGCCGACACTGTTCTCACCCGGCCCTGTGCTCCCCGCACAGAAGAAGTCAGTGAGTTCAAACCTGGCGAACGCAACCCCAATCTGGGAACTACTGCCAGCTGGCACATTCGCACGAGTCTGTCAGGCTCCTTCCATAAGGGCAGATCGTCAAAGCTGTCCTGCCCGAGGATGAAGAAAAACGACTGCGTTCCCAACTCGTCCTTGAGACCAGCCATGGTATCCACCGTATAAGATGGACCCGCCCGATCTACTTCAAGAGTGCACACCCTGAAATGAGGATTACTCGCGACAGCTCGACGCAGCATTTCTACGCGGTGGAACGCCGGAGTCACGTTATGGTCCACCTTCAGCCACGGCTGCCCCGCCGGAACAAACAGGACCTCGCTCAGACCCAACTCCACTCTCGCTTGCTCAGCTATGATGAGATGACCGATGTGCACAGGGTCAAAGGTACCTCCCAAAACACCTATGTTCATCGCCTATTCTTTACGCTGCGCTACCCACCCCTACCTCTCCAGAGCAAGCCCATCACCTCCACTTTCGCTTCAGTCTGCTAGCGATATTGTCGCCTCGTACTAGATTCTAGCACATGCCATCAGCCCAACAATTCGCTAACATAAGTAAATAGAGATAAATAACATATGTCTATACATATGTAATATCTTCATACTACCTAATACTAAGAGGTTAACAATTGATGAGGCCCCGCTACCGGGAAGATACGACATGTAGCCAGCATGGGTTAATGCCTAAGAAGATGTTTTCCACAGAGAGATTTCCGTCCTAGAGGTACTTGTTGACACTGGGTCAACACCCTTCGGGGGAGAGCTTGTTGCGGGTGCACATCTCTCTGATGTCCATGATCTGGCCACGCAATTTGGAGTTGACCATGATTTCAGCAGCTATTTTCTGGTAGCCGTGGATTATGGTCGCATGGTTCCTGTGGCCCAGTTCCCTGCCAATTTCCGCGAAAGAATAGTTGCTTTCTTGCCGCATGAGGTACATGGCTATCTGGCGGGCCAGAGAGGTCTTCCTGTTCCTGCTGTTACCAGTTAGCTCCTCCACGGAAAGCGCGAAGTATTCAGCCGTTGCTTGCACTGTCAACTTCGTGTCCTGCTTGCCGGTGATGCTTGTCAATAAGATGTTGACTGTTTGACGCGTGAGTTCTCGGCCGGTTAGCTTGGCCTGGGCACCCAGATATATGAGAGCTCCCTCGAGTTGGCGGGCGCTTCCTCGAACGCGTTCTGCCAGGAGTTCCAGCACTTCCTCGGAGATTGGCGCCATGGCCTCCTCTGCTTTGGCGCGTAAGATCGAGAGGCGTGACTCGTAGTCAGGAGCCTGTAGCCCGGTCGTCAGGCCGCACTGCAGACGCGATTTCAGCTTGTTGCTGAGCAAGTCCATATCTTGAGGAGGCCGGTCAGCGGTGATCACGACTTGCTTGCTGCTGTTGTGGAGTTCATTAAAGATGTGGAAGAAGGATTGCTGAGTCTGCTTCTTGTTAGCTATGAACTGGATATCGTCAAATAGCAGGATCTCGATAGACTTGAACCTATCACGGAATTCCTCGACCAGCCTTTTCTTGACGGCTACGACGAACTCACTGGTGAATTGTTCCGCAGTCGTGTAGATTACTTCCAGTCCGTTGCCAACCGCTTTGTGCCCGATGGCGTGCAACAAGTGGGTCTTGCCATAGCCTGTGTCTCCATAGATGAAAAGCGGGTTATAGGCCAGACCGGGATTCTCGGCTACTTCCAACGCAGCGGCATGGGCCAGCCGGTTGGACTCGCCCACTACGAAGCTGTCAAAGGTATGTTTTGCATTGAATCTGCCTGTTTTGGCTCTTGTAGTTGTGCCGCCGTCCGTCTGACTGCCCGCGAAGACCGGATGACCCTGTACGTGGCCTTGACTGTGGACCGTGAACCGAATGTCCACGTCCCTGCCTATGACTTGGGCCAGGGTCTTTCTCACCAGGGCATACAGGCGCTTGGTCAGCCATTCGGCGACGAACGCATTGGGGACGCCAACCAAGAAGCTGTCCTCCTGGCAGCTTATGCCGTAGCTGTTCTTGAGCCATGTTGCGTAGTTTGCTCTGCTGACCTGGATTTGGAGTTCACCCAGCACCTTTTGCCAGATTTCCTTTGCTGCCTCCAATTCACCCCCGAACCGTGGTAAGATTTGCCCGCCAAGAGGATGGCTGATGAGAGCTTGAGGTGGGGAGAAGTACTACAAAAAACAGGTTATCAGACGGCCCTGCTGTGCTCTAGGGAGGCTGTGACATAACAGAAAATTTTTCCGAGGGGGAAAATCTCACTTGACACGGAAGACAAAGTTGTTTTCCTGGGTGCTGAGGAGTCCACTGTGCTCGCCCTGGCTCAGGAAGGGAAAGAGGATTGTTTTCATGGGGACTCCGGAGTTTGCCGTGCCAGTTCTGGAGTCCCTGATCCAGGGCAGCCATGATGTGGCCGCTGTGTACACTCAGCCGGACAGGCCCGCCGGTAGAGGACAGCGGCCCAGTGCCCCTCCGGTCAAAAGGCTGGCCGTGCAGCATGGAATTCCTGTCATCCAGACGACGACGCTGAAGGCGGGAGAGGCGGCGCGGGAACTCGCCAGTCTCAAGCCTGAGTTGCTTGTAGTGGCGGCTTTTGGCTGCATCTTGCCGAGGGAGATACTGTCTCTGCCCAGATTTGGCTGTCTGAATATCCACCCGTCACTATTGCCCAGGCACAGGGGTCCTTCTCCAGTTGCCAATGCTCTCCTGTGGGGAGACTCGTTCACCGGCGTTACCATCATGTTGATGAATGAACGAGTCGACAGCGGAGGAGTCCTGGCGCAACGAAGGGTGGACATTTCGGCTTCGGACACCACGGGTTCGCTCACACTCAAGCTGAGCCAGCTGGGAGCCGAGCTTCTGATGGAGACCCTGCCTGAATGGTTTGCCGGCGAACTCAGGCCCCAAACTCAAGATGAGGCTGGGGCTACTTACAGCCGGCTGATCACAAGCAAGGACGGAGAGCTGGACTGGCGTCTCACGGCGGACGAGCTATCGCGGCGGATAAGGGCCTTCAGTCCCTGGCCAGGCTGCTATGCCTGGTGGAAAGGCAAGAGGCTGAAGATCCACAGCGCCGCACCCCTGCCCGGTAAGGCCAAAGGGCAGGTGGGGAAGGTCGTTGCTTTGCCGGAGTCATGCTCGGCTAGAGTCGGCGTGGTCACGGGCTGGGGGACCCTGGGACTCTGCCAGGTTCAAGTGGAGGGTAAGCGGGAGATGTCTGCGGAGGAGTTCGCACGGGGTCAACGAGACTTCGTCGGCTCCACTCTGCCCTGAATGAGGGAAGACCAGTATGATGCCGAAGGGGACTTGACAGGAATAACGTGACCTGTATAATGCATCGCACTACGATATATTAGACCGCAACTCGTCAAGCGTAGGGCAGCGGACGTCCACGCTGGGGCTGCGGTCTCTCCGGGTGCTCACATCATATATCTGGTATAGCGCATAGTCTGCAAAGGGGGGACTGATGCTAAGGAGAACAGGAATTCTATTGCTGGTAGTGGCGGTTCTTGCCGTTGGCGGGCTGGCATCGTGTGCGGGCCCTGCCGGGGAGGCATCCTATAAGGTGGGTGTTATCGCGTCTCAGACGGGGCCATACAGTGGGCTGGGGCTGCCCGCCTTGGAGGGCATGGAGCTGATAGCCGATGGGATCAATGAGAACGGTGGCATAGATGGCATTCCTCTGGAACTAATAGTCTATGACGACAAAGGCAGCTCCACCGAGACGGCGCTGGCAGCCAAGCGACTAATAGAGGTGGATGGGGTCCTGGCCTTCGCCTGCAGCACGGCGACAGGCCTGTCGCATAGCCTGGTGCCGGTGGCCAATGACCTGAGGACGCCAGGCATAATAATGTCCGGGACGGGCCTCATTAACGACCAACTGGGGGAGTGGTGTTTCAAGCCCATCGCAAGTGAGGACGACTATATTCCCCTGCCGCTTGGGTACCTGGCCGATGACCAGGGCGTTTCGAAGTTGGCCGGGCTGCTGGAGAACAGCGGTTATGGTGAGGGCGGCGAGTTCTACCTCGCCAAGGTGGCTCCGGATTGCGGCATTGCCATTGTGGAAACGCAGCACTTCGACCCGGCGGCCAGTGATTTGACCCCTCAGCTAACAAACATAAAGAACTCCGATGCTGAGGCGATATTCATATGGGGCAGCGGTCCGGCAGGTGCGCTGGCTGTCAAGCAGGCAAGGGAGATGGGTATTAGCCTCCATATCGTGACGACGCCCGCCCAAGCTTCGCCGAGTTACGTCGAATCGTTTCAGGAGTACTACGAAATGGCACCCTCTCTGGTCTGTCTCGATTCCAAGCTCAGTATGTGGCGGCAACTAGCCGATGATGATCCCGACAAGGCTATGTGCCGTGAATTCGACGAGTTGTACATAGAGATCTATGGCCATTCGCCGTCTATGTGGAATGCCATTGGAGCGCAGATCATTCAGTTCATTGCGGATGGTCTGGAGCGGGCAGAGCCGGACCCGACGAAGCTGGAAGAGGCCAGGGGCAAGGTCAGGGATGCCTTTGAAAGCACCACGGGTCTGAGCCTTTTCATGGGTACCTACACGCTTTCGCCCACGGACCACTATGGCCGGGTGGTGCCGAAGGAAGTGCTGGTTACCTTTAAGGACGGCGAGAAGGTTCTCGTAAAGACGTTCTCCTGAGAGAAAGGTGCCAGGGCTCTCTAAGGGCGCTGGCGGCGAAGCTTCTTAGCGGTATGCTGGACTTGTCGGCCATTTTGCAGTTCTTTATCAGCGGTGTGAACCTGGGGTGTATCTACGCCGCCATCGGCCTGGGGCTCTTTGTTGTCTATGGTGTGACCGGGGTACTCAACCTCGCGCAGGGGGAGTTTGTGATGCTGGGAGGGATGCTGACGGTCGCCTTCTACACCGCGGGCACAGCTCTCGTCCCGAGCCTGCTTATGGCGGTGATCATCGCTGCTCTGGTAGGAGCAATGCTGTATCGCCTTATCATCTACCCGGCGAGGAACTCATCGGGTTCTACCCTGGTCTTTCTTACCCTCGGATTTGCCTTCGCCACCGAGGGGATAGCTCTTTCGGTGTGGGGCTGGGAGTTCAAGAGCTTGCCCAGTTTCTGGGGCAGCCCGAATATCCAGTTGTGGGGGGCAACAATCTTCGGTCAGACCCCCTGGGTGGTAGGCACCACGCTGCTCCTGGTGATTGGTTTGTTCTTTTTCTTCGGTCACACCATCCACGGGAAAGCTTTGCGTGCGTGTGCTGACGAACCGCTGGGAGCCAGGACGGTGGGGATCAGCACCGACCAGATGGCGCTTTTCTCTTTCGTGCTGGCTGCCAGCCTGGGGGCTGTCGTCGGGGCGGTGATAACGCCATTGACCATGACCGGTTACGGCGTTGGGATGCCTCTGACCATAAAAGGCCTCCTGGCTGCCTTAGTGGGAGGCATAAACCGGGCTGAAGGCGTGATACTGGGAGGAATGGCTCTGGGCATGGCCGAGGCAATTAGCGCGGGGTTAATGCCTTCGGGCTATCACGGCGTCATTGCTCTGGGGATCTTGATAGTAGTGTTCTTGTCCCGGCCTCGCGGACTACTGGTTGCTCCGGGGAAGGTGTGAAGACGGCGGTCGGCATGAGAACGGTGAAAGAGAAAATCAGGGCATTGCTGTCGGGTCGCGAGCATCGCATGGTGCTGGCCCTGTTTGCTGTGGTGCTGATGACAGTGCCACTTGTGGCGGGACCGTATGGCGTCATAGTCATGGTGGATGTGGGGCTGTACTCGATAGTGACCATGGGGCTCATTCTGCTCATGGGTTTTGCCGGGCAGATATCCCTGGGACAGGGTGTTTTCTTTGGCCTGGGCGCCTACATGTCAGGAATCATCACCACGCGTTGCGGCCTTTCACCCTGGCTGGTTCTCCTCGTCGCTGCGGTTGCAGCGGGCGCCGTTGCCATTGTGGTTGGACGGGCTCTGGTCCGGCTGCGCGGGCTGATTGTGGCTGGAGTGACTCTGGCGCTGAACCTGGTCTTCTGCTCTCTTGTTGTCAGCTTGAGAGACCTGACCGGGGGCGCGACTGGACTGCCGCTGATCCCACGCCTTCCTCTGGGAGGGTTTGCACCCAGCAACACTCTGTTCAGCTACTACGTGGTGTGGATAGTAGCGATTCTGCTGCTTGTTTTTTCGCTGAACCTGGTCAATTCCCGTACCGGGCGGGCACTAAAGTCAGTGAATCTTCTTGCCGGTGGGAGCGAGGATACGGCTCAGGTCCTGGGCGTAGACATAATTAGATACAAAGTGCAGGTATTTGCCGTTGGCGCCATCTATGCTAGTATAGCGGGCAGCTTGTACGCTCACTATACAGGGTGCATAGAGCCCGGCGCCTTTGGTGTTCATTTCTCAGTTCTGGTGGCCATAATGGCAATAATTGGTGGGATGACGAGCCCCTGGGGAGCCTTTCTCGGCGCTGGCCTGATTGTGAGCGTGAACGAGGCCTTGCGGGAAGTGATGCCGGCGGTGGTCGGTGGCTCTACCGGTGCCTACGAGCTTATAGCCTACGGCAGCATCCTGGTGGCAACGCTGCTCTTCCTGCCACAGGGCCTGATGTCAATCTGGCGCAGGTTGCAGCCACAGGAACGGTTTCGGTGAGAGCAGAGTCGGTTGTTTTGGGACTGAAAGGTGGTTCGATGTCTGAAAAGGGGAAGCAGAGGGATACAGAGGAACAAGCCATCCTGGAGATAAGGGACGTATCGGTAGCCTATGATGGTCTGGTTGCCGTCAATGGCGTGAGCTTCTGCGTTCGCAGAGGGGATATCATAGCCATCATCGGGCCCAACGGGGCGGGCAAGACCACCTTGCTCAAGCTGATTACGGGGCTGCTTCGTCCCTCGGGGGGAGAAATCTGGTTGAAACAGCAAAGGGTGGACAGGGTTGCCCCGCATCGTATCGCTTCGCTGGGAGTGACCCAGGTCTTTCAGGACATACAGCTCTTCTCAAACATGTCTGTCGTCGAGAACGTAATGGCCGGGTGTCACGTGTGGACTGGGGCTAGCTTCCTGAGTACGGGGTTGCGGCTACCTCACTCCAGGGCTGAGGAAAGGAACATCTCTGACACCGCGCTGAGAAAGCTTTCTCTGGTGGGGTTGGGGCAGAAGGCCTTCTACTCTCCTTCCAGCCTTTCCTGGGGGGAGCAAAAGCGGGTGGGGCTCGCGCGCGCACTGGCTGCGGGGGCCGATCTCTTGCTGCTGGACGAGCCCTACGGCGGGCTGATAGCAGAGGAAATCGGAAAGCTAAGCCAGTTGCTTCTCGAGCTGCAGCATCGGGGGATAACTATCTTGATGGTGGAACAGCTGACAGACGTGGTGCTGGACATTGCCAACCAGGTGGTTGTTCTCAGGTATGGCGAAAAGATCGCCGATGGCACAGCTGCTGAAATACAGGGCAACGAACAGGTTATTGCCACTTACCTGGGTAACGGACCACTGGAAGGTGACGAGAGATAGCTGCATGACACAGGAAAACCACGCTCTGCTGGAAATGATCGACGTCTATGCCAATTACGGCGTGGTGCAGGCATTGCGGGGAATCTCCCTTCACGTCGAGCAAGGCGAAATCGCGGCCCTTATCGGGCCCCACGGCTCGGGGAAAAGCGCCACGCTCAAGGCGATATGTGGCCTGCTGCCTGTGGCGAGGGGTGAGATTCTCTTCGCCCAACAACTCATACACAAGGATCCGATGGAGAAGCTGGTGGGGCGGGGCATAGCCTACGTGGATGAGAGGAGGCTTATCTTCCCCTCCATGAGCGTGATTGACAATCTTGTCCTGGGCGCCTACCGGCGGCATGGGAAAGAGCAGAAGGAAAAGATAGAGCAGGATATGCAGACGGTTTTCGAGCTTTTCCCCATTCTTGAGGAGAGAAAGAAACAAACGGCGGGCACCTTCTCTGGCGGAGAGAAGCAAATGCTGGCGATTGGACGGGCTTTCATGTCCAGCCCGAAGTTGCTGTTGCTGGATTGCCCATCGCTGAGACTCGCTCCCGTTCTGGTAAGGAAAGTAATGCGGGCGATATCGGAGCTGAGGGATCAGGGGGTTACTACTCTCCTGATAGAGCAGAACGTTCGAGCCATTGTGAACGTTGCTGGCCGAGCCTATGTGATGGAAGAGGGCAAGATCGTCCTGGAAGGCCATCCCAGGGACCTGCTCGCTGCGCAGTAGGCACGCTTCTATTCCAGCCCGGAAATGGGATGTCTCGCTGGCCAAGTTCTATGGGTGGCTGTCTGGCGACAAGTGGTGGAATCTCGGAGAAGGAGGCAGGCAAGAGATGAAGAGTAGGCTATATAAACCCTTTCGAATAGGATCGATGCAACTGAGGAATCGGATAGTGATGGCGCCCCTAACGACGCAGTACGCCAGCGAGGAAGGCTACGTGACGGGGCGGAGCCTGAACTTCTACGAGGCACGGGCGCGAGGAGGGGCAGGGCTGCTGATTGTGGAGGCCACCATCATCCATCCTGGGGGACAGGCTTTTGCGAACCAACTGAGCATCAGCGGCGATGAGTTCATTTCGGGCCTCAGCGACCTGGTGCAGGTTATTCACCGGCACGGGGCGAGGGGCGCTATTCAATTGCACCATGGTGGTCGGGTGGCGAAGCGGGAACTGACAGGGATGCAGCCAATAGCACCCTCACCACTGGCCAGGGGAAAGAGCGAGTTGCCCAGGGAGCTCACCGTTGACGAGATAGGGGAGATCGTGGCCGATTTCGCCAGGGCCGCGCTGAGGGCGAAGGAGGCCGGGTTCGATGGAGTGGAGATCCACGGAGCGCATGGTTACCTCGTCGACCAGTTCCTGTCTCCCGCTGCGAACAAACGGCAGGACAGCTATGGCGGAAGCCAGCGGAACCGGGCGAGATTCCTCGTTGAAATCATAGAGGCCATCCGGGGAGAACTCGGGAGAGATTATCCCGTGTGGTATCGAATGAACGCCAGGGAGTATGGGGTGGAAGGGGGGACGACCCTGGAGGAGGCGCAGGAGACCGCCCGACGGGCGGAGGAGGCTGGGGCCGACGCCGTCCACGTCTCGGCCTATGGTCCCAAGACGCCGACCAACCTGACCTCTCCGGCGTTCGTTCCCGCGGTCATCGAGGACCTGGCCGAGGGGATAAAGAAAACGGTCAGCATACCTGTGATAGCGGTGGGCAGGATTACCCCTGAAGCGGGCGAGAGGATGCTGGCAGAGGGTAAGGCGGACCTTATCGCCATGGGCAAGGCTCTCCTGGCTGATCCCGAGCTGCCCAACAAGGTAGCCGCCGGAAAATCGAGGGATGTCGTCCCGTGCATAGTCTGCATGGGATGTCGGGACGACCTGTACGACCCTGATGTAGTGGGCATCAGGTGTCAGGTCAACGCCGCCATGGGAAGAGGTGGGGAGAATGGAATCGTCGCGGCGGAGAAGCCCAGGAGAGTCCTGGTGATAGGCGGTGGGCCCGGGGGCATGGAGGCCGCGAGGGTGGCCGCCCTGAGAGGACACGGTGTAACGCTCTGGGAAAAGGAATTCAAGCTGGGGGGTCAGTTGATACCGGCGGCTATTGCGCCGCACAAGGACCGAATCGGCGCCTTCACGGCATACCTTGAGGCCCAGTTGAAGAAGCTGGGAGTGAGAATCGAACTGGGCAAAGAGGCAACGGCGGATGCGGTTGAGGAGTTCCAGCCCGAAGCGGTGGTGGTGGCTATGGGGGCCAGGCCCCTGGTGCCACAGATTCCTGGATTGGGCAAGGCCCGTGCCGTGCAGGCCGTGGACGTTCTGGAGGGCAGGGCGGATGTAGGGTCCAGGGTCGTGGTGATAGGAGGGGAGCTGGTGGGTTGTGAAACGGCGGAGTTTCTGGCCGAGAAGGGCAGAAAGGTTACTATCATGCGAAGAGGTTCGGAGATAGCCTCGAAGGTGGGTCCCAGCCTCAGGGCCTTCTTTCTGGAGAGGCTTGAGGCAAAAGGTGTCACACTGCTCACCGGAGTGAAATACGAGGAGGCTAGCCCCGCCGGGCTCGTGATCACGACCGCGGAAGGGGAGACGAAGACCTTCGCGGCCAGTGCTATAGTCCTGGCGGCAGGCACCATCGCTGACAGGCGGCTCTACGAGGAGATAAGCGGAAAGCTGCCCGAGGTGTATGCTGTCGGGGACTGTGTTGAGCCGCGCAAGATACGCGATGCCGTCGCCGAGGGCTACAGCGTGGGCCTGAAGATATAGACTTCTCTAAAGGCCGATCTTGTCGGCTACCTCGCGCATTCCCGTGATGGCATCGGCCACGAG
>JADFUZ010000055.1 GCA_015222295.1 Chloroflexota bacterium
ATCATTCTGTTCGCTCTAACCTAGGGCGCAATTGTAAATGCGAGGCAATACATTTGTCAAGAAGTCCAGGTCGATGGGGCATTGTTCTGTCGGCCACTGCTTATCGTCCGAGCTGAGTAGCCCGAGCAGGCACAACCGGAGTCCGTGCCATTGACACTCCTTCTCCGTTGCCTATACCATAGGACACCCATTGCGAGGAGGGGGCACACGTGCACAGAATAGGATTCATTGGCGCTGGTCCGGTCGGCACGGCATTCGCTATCAGTCTATCCCGTCACGGCTACGAAGTGACCGCCGTACATGATGTCAATCGAGATGCGGCAGAGAGCTTTGCCAGGAGACTGACGGGTTGTCGCGTTTGCGGTACGGCTCAGGACCTTGCCGATGGGGCAGAGTTCGTGTTCATCACTACCCCCGACGATATCATCGCCAGGGTTGCCGGGCAGCTTACCTGGCATACCGGTCAGGCCGTCATACATTGCAGTGGAGCTTGCTCTACCGATATCCTGGAGCCAGCCAGGAAGCAGGGCACAATCGTAGGCTCCATTCATCCCTGCCAGACCTTTGCCAGCATCGATCAGGCGATAGAGAATCTGCCTGGCTCCACCTTTGCCATTCAGGCCGAGGAGCCAATGCTCGGTGCCCTTAAGGACATTGCTGTCGCTCTGGGAGGCAACTGGGTGCAGCTCACGGCAGAAGACAAGATCCTCTACCACGCATCCGCCGCTATTGCCTGCAACTACTTTCACACGATAGTGAAGCTGGCCGCGGACCTGTGGCAGGATTTCGACAAGTCCACTGGTGAGGCCACGCAAGCGCTCCTCCCCTTGCTACGCGGTTCCCTGAACAACCTCAGTACCGTCGGCTTGCCCCACTGCCTTACAGGACCTATTGCCCGAGGAGACCTGGGGACGATACGCAAGCACGTGGACGCTCTGGCAAGGAGAGCGCCCTCGACACTTCCTCTCTACAAAGCGCTCGGAATGGAGACGATCCCCATCGCTCTGGCCAAGGGAACGATTGACCAAGCGGTGGCCGATGAGTTGCGTGAGTTGCTCAAGCCCGACTAGACGAGAAGCAGGCGCGCCCCTTCACGATGCAAGCGAGAACTAGTGAGAGAACACGACCGGCGCAGGAGCTATGCGGATGAACAAGAGAAAAACCATCCTGGACTTCCATGAGATGAAGCAAAGAGGCGAGAAATTCACGCAGGTGGCGGCCTATGACTTCACCACAGCAATGATAATCGAACAGGCCGGCATGGATATGATACTGGCGGGCGATTCGGTGGGGAATGTCGTCTATGGTTACGACGGGACGGTGCCTGTCACCATGGACCAGATGATACTCCATTCTGGGGCAGTTCGGAGGGGAGCACCCAATACCTTCGTGATGGGCGATATGCCTTTCCTCTCCTACCAAGTATCGGTGGAGGAAGCCGTTAGAAACGCGGGGCGCTTCTACAAAGAGGCCGGAGTCGATGCCGTCAAGCTTGAGGGCGGCCGCAGCATGATACCCCAGGTCAGGGCCATTGTGGAATCCGGCATGGTAGTAATGGGGCATATCGGATTGACTCCTCAGAGCGCAGCCCAGATGGGCGGCTTCAGGGTTCAGGGCAACACGGCGGAGGCCGCTATGCGAGTGGTGGCGGACGCGGAGGCGCTGCAGGAAGCTGGCGTATTCTGCGTGTTGCTGGAAGGCATTCCCGCTGAGGCTGGCAAGTTGATCACACAAAGACTGAGGATACCGACGCTAGGAGTAGGGGCCGGTCCCCACTGTGACGGACAGGCTCTCCTGGTTAGTGACGTCCTGGGGATCTACCAGGTGTTCACGCCCAAGTTCGTCAAGAGATACGCCAAGCTCGGCGACGAGATGCGGCGCGCTCTAAGCGAGTATATCAGCGATATCAAGAACGGCAGGTTTCCTGCTGAGGAGCATTGCTACAAGATGAAGCCAGGCGAGGCAGAGAAGCTGGATACGATGCTGAAGACAGGGGCATAGATGCCTCTGCTCCAGACTAGCATGGCGGCGTAACCCACATACAGCATCACCAAAACACAATTTAGAAGGGGCATCATCTCTGGAGATGATGCCCCATTTCTCAACCAAGCCAGACGGTGAGTCCATGCCTCACAGCATCTTTCCGGGAAGCCACAGTATTATCTGCGGGAAAGCGATGCACAGCAACAGCGCGGCCATGATAATGAATACATACGGAATCATCCCGCGGATTATATCCATAGTGGTTATACCCAGCTTGGGATCAGCGGCACCCCGCACGTAGAACAGCGCATAGGCGAAGGGAGGTGTCATGAAGGACATCTGCAGGTTGACGCAGATCATCATGGCAAACCACAGCTTGTCAAACCCCAGAGCCTCACCAATCGGCGTGATTATGGGGACCATGATGAAGATAATTCCCAGCCAGTCAATGAAGAAGCCCAGAATGAAGCAGATGAACATTATGACAGCGAAGGCACCCCACATCCCACCGGGAGCACTCAGAATGTATTCCGCCACCACCTTGTCGCAATGGGCACGCATGAATATGCCGACGAAGGCGAACGCCAGCGCACCTATTATGAGTACCATGCCCGCCACCCTCACCGTCGTTATCGCAGTTCTCCTGAGGACTTCGATGCTAAGCTTGCGGTAGCCAAGTGCCAGGCCTGTTGCCGCCAGGCACCCAACTCCCGCAGCCTCGGTGGGAGAGGCTATTCCGAAGAAAATGCTACCCAGCACCGCCAGGATGAGCACCACCGGGGGCACCATCGAGACGATGAGGTTACGTGTCTTGACCCAGAAAGGCACCTGCCGCTCTTCAACCGCAACGGGGGGAGCGATTTTCGGCTGCAATAGGGACCGCACGATAATGTAGCTGCAATACAAGCCCGAGAGCAGGAACCCCGGCATGAAAGCCCCGAAGAACAGCCTGCCCACGGAAAGCGCGGCCATCGGTCCATAGACGACCAGCATGATGCTGGGGGGAATGAGGATGCCCAGACTGCCGCCACCACAGACCGCACCACAAGCCAGGGATTTATCGTAGCCCCGGTTAATCATGGCCGGCAGGGCAATGAGAGCCAGCATGGTGACGGAAGCGCCGATTATTCCCACACAGGCAGCCAAGACCGTGCCTATCAGCACCGTGGTCACTGCCAGTCCACCCCGTATCCCGCCAAGCCACACGTGTAACGCACCATACATGCCCTCGGCTACTCCCGAGTGTTCCAGCATGGTGCCCATGTAAATGAACAGAGGCACAGCCACCAGAACGTAGTTGTTCAACAAGCTGAAGAAGCGGCCGTAGAACAACTCCAGGGTAATCGGAACCCCGAAGCACAGGACTCCGGCGATTATGCCTATGCCACCTATGGCAATCGCCAGGGGGTAACCGAGCAACACCCCCACCAGGATCCCCCCCAGCATCAATACGGCAATGATCTCTGGACTCACTTCAATCATAGGGCCTACTCCTCAGGGCAAAGTGCAGGTCGCGGATGAATTGAGCCACACCTTGAAGAAGGAATATGAGCATGCCCGCAAACACCGTTGTTCGTACCGGACCGAGGATAGGGTACCAGTAGGTCATCTGCGATCTCTCGCCGGTTGACCAGGCATACCACATCCACTCGCCGGCGGCATAGGTGAGCAAGCCGATCACAGGGAAGAAAAACAGCAGTGTCAGAACGACATCAAAGACTGCTTTCGTTCTTTGTGATAGCCTGGCATAGAGAACATCCACCCTCACGTGTCCCTTGTGCAGCAGGATATATCCAAAGGAAAGGGCGTACAGAGAGGCGGCGGTCATAACGAGGATGCAGGGGAGTTGAATAGTCGGCTTGTTGAATACATACCTCGAGATCACTTCACTTATGCAGACTACAATGATGGCAAACACGAGCCACTTCATCTGGGTGCCAACCCATTCGTTGACGGAGTCGATAGCCTTAAGTATCTTTCTCATAGCTCGATAAGGTCCCTTTCAGAACTCGATAAACCCCCCTCCGGGGTCGCTCCCGGAGGGGGGCACATTACCCCACGTTCAGACTCGCGCTGTGTACACGAGTGAGCTCAGTATCACGCTAGGCGGGGAGTCCCCACAGCTCCGCCCAGTTCGATTCAAAGGCGCGCTGGGAATCCAGGATTTCTTTCACGGACGGAAACTCGGCAGCCCTTTCATCGAGGTACTTGTTTGCCTCTATGACGAATGCTGTCTCTATTGAGGTCGGGAGCCTCTCCACTATGGTCCCGTAGTCCTTGAAGCTCTGCAAGGCCTCAGCGCACTTGGCCACCAGGCGGGAGTGGTAATAGATCGCCTCTGCCGCAGCACAGTCCTCCACTATTACCTTGAGGTCGTCGGGCAGCTCGTTCCACTTGCTCGTCTTAACGAGTATCTCGTAGTTCTCCCAGGGGGCACGGGTCGGGTTCATGTAGTAGTACTTGCCCACTTCATACAGTCCCATGTCCCAGTCAAACGCCGGGTTACTGCACTCAAAGGCGTCGATCACGCCGCGTTTCATGTTCTCGAAGATTTCACCCAACGGCATGAACACCGAGCCGACACCCATACGAGCCAGGACCTTCCCACCGTCGCCGGAACACCGCATCTTTAACCCCTCCAGGTCTTCAGGCCCTTTCAACTCGTAGTCCAGGTGGATCCATCCCTCGGGCAGACCGTGAAGGCCGCCGACGTCCATGAAATCGTAGCCCATGTCGGCAAACCACTTGTTGGATAGGTCACGACCGCCGGTCTCAAACCACATCATGTGTCCCAGGGGAGACAGCTTCGCACCGACACGCTGAGAGATCATGCTTCCAAAGGGGATGTCGGCGGTCATGTACGACCCACCGCCGGCACAGAAGTCCAGGACGCCCGTGTCGATGTTCTTCCACTCTTCCGTTGCGGGACAGACGGCGCCGGCCGGCTTGGGTTCCCAAACAAAACGCCCGCCGCTGGCGATCTTGATTCTCTCCGCCAGCTCGTCCAGGCCCACGGACACCGGCATCCCTGCAGGGAGGGTGCTCTGGCCTATCCACGTAATGACCTCCGCCTCAGGCGCTGCGGGCTCTTCCTCTTCTTCCTCCTCAGGCGGCGCCTCTTCCTCTTCTGGCGGCGCTGCCTCGGGGGCGCAGCCAGCAATCACCAGACCGATGATTGCTATTGCAGCCACTAACACCACAATCAATCTCTTTCCCATGTTTTCTTACCTCCTTAGAATTTCGAATAGCCCCGTCTGCCCACAATGTAGCGATCTCACATATGCCTACCTCCTCAAGAAAGATGGACCGCGCCGGACACTGGTGGAGGTACTCCCTTTCTTAAACTAAGTATAGAAAGCTGGACACGGCAATGTCAATACCTGGGCACTCGATTTCCCGGTTTCTTCAATCGACACATGGCGAACGGTTCTCCAGTATCTCGGCACAGTTCAGGGAGGGACAACTTCTGCGAGGGTGACGCCCTTCCCCACCTACATATCAGTACCTGACACTCACGCCAGCATCTTCCCGGGCAGCCACAGGATTATGTCCGGGAAAAAGATGCACAGCGCAATACCCACCATTATCAGAATGACAAACGGGATGACCCCACGGATTATGTCAGCAGTAGTTATCCCCAGCTCCGGCGGAGCAGTACCCTTGACGAAGAATATGGCATAGGCGAACGGCGGCGTCAGGAAGGACATCTGGAGGTTGATGCAAATCATCATACCAAACCAGAGTGGGTCAAAACCCAGGACGGCCACAATGGGTGTTATTATCGGAACCATGATGAACACTATGCCTATCCAGTCGATGAACATGCCCAAGATAAAGCAGATAAACATTATGACAACAAAGGCACCCCAGCGCCCGCCAGGAGCACTGAGAATCGCATTCGCTACCACCTCTCCGCAACCAGCGCGGATGAAGACACCCACAAAAGCAAAAGACAGACTGGCTATCAACAGCACCATGGCGCTCAACCTTGCCGTGTCGAATGCCGTCTCCTTCAGTATCCTGAAACTGAACCGGCGATAGGCGATAGCCAGGATCGTCGCAGCAAAGGCGCCTACGGCGGATGCCTCGGTGGGAGCAGCTATTCCAAGGAAGATGCTTCCCAGCACCGCCAGGATGAGTGCCAGCGGTGGAACCAGCGAGACAAGAAGCATCCTGGTTTTCTGCAGGAACGGGACCCTTCTTTCCTCGACGGGCACAGGAGGCCCCATTTGCGGCCGAAGTAGACACGCAACGATGACGTACCCACAATACAGTCCCGACAGCACGAAACCCGGCATGAACGCCGCGAAGAACAGCTTCCCCACGGACAGTCCCGACATAGGTCCATAAACGACCAACATAATACTGGGAGGGATCAAGATGCCGAGGGTACCGCCGGCACAAACCGACCCGCTGGCCAGTGCCTTGTTGTACCCTCGCTTCACCATGGACGGAAGCGCGATTAGCGCCAGCATGGTGGTTGAGGCAGCAATCACACCAACACACGCGGCCATAACAGTGCCTATCAGAATCGTAGTTACGGCCAGGCCACCCCTAAACCCACCAAACCACAGATACAGTGCGTCATACAGTGCGTCGGCCACACGTGACCGTTCCAGCATCGTTCCCATAAAGATGAAGAGCGGCACAGCCAGCAGTACATAGTTGGTCAGCTGTTTGAAGATCCGGCCATAGTAGAGTTCGGTCACAATCGCTCCGCCGAAGAGCAGGATACCTACTATCAGACCCACAGCGCCCACCACAATGGCCAGAGGGTAGCCCAGGAGAACACCAATGAAAACCCCGGCGAACATCAGGATTGTGACGACTTCAGGACTCATCTCAATCATATGGTCTACCCCTTACGAGCAGGTGCGCGTCGCGAATGAATTGAGCTACGCCTTGAACGAGAAACAGAACGACTCCCACGAACACCGCCGTTCTCAGCGGCGCAATTGGAGGGTACCAGTAGGTCTCAACCGACTTCTCGCCTATCTCCCAGGCGTGCCACATCCAGACGCCAGAAGTATACACAAGAAACAGAATCACGGGGAAGAAAAACAGCACTCCACACACGACATCCACGATTGCCTTGCCCCTAATTGACATACGGCTATAGAAAACGTCAACGCGTACGTGTCCGTGGCGGCGATGGATACAGGCCCAGGTAAGAGGGTACATGGCAGCCCCCAGCATGATGATGAGTTCGTACCCCCACATTGTGGGATGGTTGAAGACATATCTCTGGGTTACCTCAAGAACGCCAAAGAAGATCATGCCAAGCATGAACCACTTCATCGCCTGCCCCGTCCACTCACTCGTGGAATCA
>JADFUZ010000056.1 GCA_015222295.1 Chloroflexota bacterium
AGTCACGAGAGCCAACGTCATCAAGAGGAGGAGAAATGCCCCTGGTAATAGCAATCATAGGCAAATCCGACGCGGGCAAGACGTTCCTGATTACGAGGCTTATACCTGAGATGAAAAAGAGAGGGTATAGCGTTGCCGCCATCAAGAGTTGCCCGCACGGCTTCGACCTGGACGTCGAAGGGAAAGACTCATGGTGCTTTACCCGGGCTGGAGCTGAAGGCGTTCTCCTTCAGTCTCCCTCAGCTCTCGGGCTCATCCGCGCCAGGAGCAGCATCGCCAGTAGCTTGAATGAGATTGCAAGACACTACTTCCCTGACTTCGACCTCGTGCTCGCTGAGGGCTTTGCTCAGGATCTGAGTACCAGAAGAATAGAGGTGCTGCGCAAGGGGATAAGTGAACAACTTGAGTCTCCTCCAGAAACACTGATCGCAATTGTAGCTGATTTCCCCCTCTCACCAGATAAGCCTACCTTCGACCCGGACGAGCTCTCGGGGATTGGGGATTTCCTTGAAAGATCCATCGGTGAGAGCAAGGAAGGCACGCCACTTGTGGAACTCAAGCAAGATGGAACGCCCGTGTTTCTGAATGAGTTCGTCCAGAGCGTCATGAAAAGCACGATCGCCGGACTAATAGCTCCTCTCAAGAAGGAAGAGAAGGAGTATTCAGAAATCCAAATAAGAATCCGCACCCAGTAACTACGGCGCAGCGTTCCGCTATGCTATAGTTAGCAGTTCTGGCCAGAAGTGCCAGCCTGACACATGAAATCGAGCTATCAAACCCGCTGGAAGGTCTTGCCGCCGGTGCCGGTCGAGTACCAAGACGCTGCTAACACTTCCCCCATCATCACCCAACTCCTCTACAATCGTGGCGTCGAGCCACACGAGATCGCACCCTTCCTGGCGGCGGACAGCCAACTTCAAGCCAATCCCTTCCTTCTGCCTGACATTACGCAGGCTGTAAGCAGGATTTACAAAGCGCTGCTCTCGCGAGAGAAGATAGGCATCTACGGTGACCTCGATGTTGATGGAGTCACGGCTACGGCTGTCCTGGTAGAGACATTATCACGGCTTGGTGGCAACGTCACAACCTACATCCCCAACCGATTCTCCGAAGGCCACGGCCTCAAGCTGGCGGGCATACAGAAGCTTCAGAATGAGGACGTAGGGCTGATCGTGACTGTTGACTGCGGCATCTCGGACATTTCGGAGGCAAAACAGGCTCAACAAATGGGACTGGACCTGATTATTACGGACCATCATGTGCCACTGGCAACCCTACCTCAAACCCTGGCTGTAGTGGATGCCAAGCGAAAGGATTCCGAGTACCCCTTCTCCGAACTCGCCGGGGTAGGCGTCGCCTTCAAGCTCGCACAAGCCCTGTTACATAACGACGCAAGGGAGAAATACCTCACTGAGTTGCTGGATCTGGTGGCATTGGGCACTGTCGCTGACATGGTTCCGCTGACCGATGAAAACCGCTACCTAGTGAAGGAAGGCCTGAAGGTGCTCAATAACACTCAGCGTACGGGCCTGCAAGAGATGTTCAAGTTTGCAGGGCTAAGGCCCGGCGAGATCGACGCCGAGCATATCTCATTTGCTCTGGGACCCAGGCTAAATGCTGCTGGCAGGATTGACACCGCCTCTACCAGCTTTCGGTTACTCACCACCCACTCGCCAGAAGAAGCCCGCACGTTGGCTGAAGAACTTGAAGAGAGTAACGCCGAGCGCAAGAGACTCGCCAATGATGCGTTATCTAAAGCAAAGGATAATCTGAGCGGGAGACTTCACCTTCCCCTGCTGATGGAAAGCGACGAAAGCTATCCTGTTGGGGTGATTGGGCTTGTCGCCGGCAAACTGGTGGACGAGTTCCGTAAGCCTGTTTTTGTCGTCAACGTTGGCCCTGAACTATGCCGTGGTAGTGGCCGAAGTATCCCCGAGTTCGACCTTACCAATGCCCTAGAGAAATGCCAAGACTTGCTTGTCGCCTTTGGCGGCCATAAGCTCGCTGCTGGCTTTGCCATAGAGCCTGAGAAACTGACTCTGCTACAACAAAGACTTCTAGAGCTCGCAGAGAGCCAGCTAGCTCATCTCGACCTCAGCCCCGAGTTGACCATTGATGCTGACGTTGCCTTGTCCGCTTTCACTGGCGACACCTTCCGCCTTATCCAACAACTGCAGCCGTTCGGTCAGGGCAATCCCTATCCCACTTTCCTGAGCCACAAGGTAGAGGTAATTGACCACCGCACTTTCGGCGATCACGGGAAATGGCTGAGTCTCAAGCTCAAACAGGAAGACACTATCTGGCGAGCCGTGGATTTTGAATCACAGAAAGGGGAAGGGGGAATCGCTCCCTTCATGGACATCGTGTTCAACATAGGAAGAACTCGGTGGAATGGTGAGGAACTGCTGGAGCTCAGGCTTCTTGATTTTACGCCATCTCCCTAACCCGGCGTATCTTGAGGATAAACAGGGCCAAAGCCACAGATAAGACCGCGACACTTATGACCTGCCCCTGCTGAAGGCCCAGCAAGAACGGGTCATTCACGCGGAAAAACCTTAGGGCGAAATCACCAACAGAATAGAGGCAGAGGTAAAGAAGGAACAGACACCCCTGAGGCTTGGTCCAGCTCCGCATCCGCCACACCACAGCAAAGACCACAAGATTCCACAGTAGAAAATAGACCTGTGTTGGGTGCAAGGGCACTCCCTTGAGACCACAGAAGCTCTGGGGATGAGTGTAAACAACTGCCCACGGCAACGAACTAGGCCTACCGTAGCAACAACCATTGATCGTACAGCCGAGCCTGCCTATGGCCTGAGCCAATGGTCCCCCCACGGCGACGGCGTCGCCAACAACCGCCATGTTGGACCAGGGAATCTTCCTCACTCTACAGTAAACCCACACCCCCAGCACGGCGCCGAGAATGGCTCCGTACAGGCCTAGGCCGCTGAAATTGAGAATTTGCATAGGCTCCCCAGGGTGTGTCACGAGATAGTCAACAACATGTACCACTCTGGACATGACAAGACCGCCAACAACCCCCCACAGGAAAATGTTATAGACGAAGTCCTCCGAAATGCTGCGCCTTTTCGCTTCGCGCGAGAAGATGACCAGCAGTGTTGCCACCGCCACGGCCACCATGATCCCGTACCACCTTACGGGATAGGAGCCGATGGTAAAAGCAACAGGGTCAACGCCAATAGTAAACATTCACCTTTCTTCCTGGAGCGCGTACACAGATAACGGCCATGCTCTACTAAGGATGCACTTCACCCCTTTCCATGGACACCTCTTCATCACTCCCCACAAATAGCAGCGGGTACACGATATCGCTTGTGCAGCACGGGATCCAAACCGCAACAAATAGGAATACAAAGACGAAGGGAAGCAAAGGAATCCAGTCGGCTACGCCAAATGCGGTAAAGTAAAACAGCGAGGCCCATGTGCTCAGTAGCACGTGCCCGAAGTGTGGAATTCTAGTTGCGGGCCTCCAATGACCGGCGGCAATACCAGCTAGCGCCAGCAGATTTATCCACCACTTTTCGATGAAGGGGATGTGGAATTCCATCTCGACACCAAGCAGACTTCCACCCAGGTAAGGAATCACCGCGTCGCTGATCGTGGCGATACCGATTGACCCCGTCCAGCCAATCACAAGACCAGCCCACCACCTGGCCTTCCTGTACTTCACATACATGGCCGTCGTAGCAAGCGCGCTCAGCACAATATGCACAGGATGCAGCGTATAAAAGATGCCGTGGGAAATGCTTGATGGCACATTGCCAAAGACCACTGCGGCCATGACAGCAATGCCCGTGACAGCTCCAATCGCCGTGAAGGGAGCATGTCTTCTGAGTTCTCTTCCTACTCTCCTAAGCATCTCTCAAGATGAACTCAACTCACAGAATGTTGCTCGGCGGCCTTCCCAAAGCATCTGGAGCAAAGGCCCAGGGACTCTGAAAGATGATACTCGGTATGAAAACCGGAATCTCGGGCAAGCCCGCTCTCCGCTCGACACAACCCCTCATCAGCAAACTCGATGATGCCTCCACATCCACGGCAAAGCATAAGCCGGTGACAGCCCTGGCACGTACCGAGACTACACTTGACGAATCCGCCGCTGGACAAGACCCTGTGGGCCAGTCTGAGGCTGCAGAACAAATCAAGGATGCGATAAATGGTAACGTGGTTCAGGGACTTACCACGCTTACCTAGGATCCTCTGTATGTCATACGGAGAGAGCGGCTCTTGTGTCCTGTCGAGAACCTCGAGCACCTCCCTCCTGGCCTTGGTCACCTTGTATCCGTGAGCCTTCAGGACCTGTATTGAA
>JADFUZ010000057.1 GCA_015222295.1 Chloroflexota bacterium
CTTGGCACCGACTCACTGAGGACAGTCCCTGGCCAGTGAGGAATAAGCACTGCTAGATTGAGTGCGAATAGTGAAGGTAAAGGGTGAATAGCATAAAAAGGAAACTAGCTTTCACTCTTACTGCTATAGCGCTCATCTGTGCCTTTGCAATGCCGGGGCTGGCGATGCCAGCCCTGGCATTGCAAAGGCACAGATGAGCGCTATAGCAGTAAAAGTGAAAGCTAATTTCCTTTCTATGCTATTCACCCCTTACCTCCACTATTCGCACTCAATCTAGCAGTGCTTATTCCTCACTGGCCAGGGACTGTCCTCAGTGAGTCGGTGCCAAGGATTTTCCTGCCGTCGGCGGTCTCGCCCGTCAGCGTGGCTTCGGTGTCACCTGAGCTTATGCCAGTATCCTGTGTCCTGAAGTGCAGAATCATGTCCACATCACCATCGCCATCCACGTCCTCGAGGGCGTGGTGAACAGCCGTGACTGTGGCAGGACCAAAGAGCACCGTCGAGGCATCAACGACAGAGGCATCGAAGCTGGCGGTGGTCAAGATAGCCACAGGGATAACCCCCTTGCTTCCAGGATTAATGGAGTTGGGGAAGCTTCCCGGTTTGATGTCAATGGACACGGGACAGACTGTTGGAATCACCGGGTAGGGGACACCCAGTAATGCCGGTATGGCATACGAGGTTATTCTCTCCCTTGCTTCACACCCGGGCCAGCCGCAGTCAGGATACCAGATGAAGGCGCCGCTCTCCTCCTGAAAGGTCAGCAGGACGTTGACCGGGTTGTCGTCCAGTGTCCAATCTCCGCTGATGGGATCTTGTCCGGCTGCTACTATGGCCTGGGTAACCCAGGAAGTTGACGCCGAGTTCACCACCAATTCCCCCGACATCCAATCTTCGAAGCCGAATCCTCCAGTGTCATCCTGCTCGGTATGGAGGTAGGCCAGCGCATCAGCTATGGCGTCCGAGCCTGGACCCTCTCCCGCGGCGATCAGGGCTATTATGCCAACGGCAGTGTCGTCGACATCGCTGCCTGAGTACCATGTATTGTCAGGGGTAGCCCATGACCATCCCCCATCTTCCCCCTGGTTGGCCTCAATGAAAGCGACGCAGCTCTGAATCATGTCGCTATCGGGATCCTCACCGGCAGCGATAAGAGCCAGGACTCCCCAGAAGTCGTCGTTCAACAGGTCCGTGGCTCCCCACTGGTCAACGAACTGGGTGCCGTTATGCATCTCCTTCAGCTTGGACAGGTAGTCTCCGTCAGGCGCGTAGGTCGGGTCGCCTGCGCCGAAGGCCGAAGGGTCTTCGCAGGCGGCTACGATCGCCAGTATCATCCTCTCATAGCCAGTAGCCAGGTTGTATTCGTCAGCCAGCAACCCTGCGTTATCCCTGAGGTAATCTACGACAGAAGGGTCGCCACACTCGTGAGGGTTCTCACCGGCAGCGGCAATAGCCATCACTGCCCAGGCTGAGGGATTGTACCCGCCTATGGAGCCATCCGCTTCCTGCACGCCCTCGAGATAATCGAGAGCATCTTCCACCTCGTCATCGTCAGGCTCCAGGGGATAGGAGGAGTAAGCCAGGGCTGGCGCTGTCATCGCTGGTGCTATGAGAGTACAAACGAGCACCAGAGTGACCAAGGGTCCCATCAGTTTTCTATGACTCAATTTACTTTTCTCCTTTCTTATTTTTGGTTGTCTTTCTGCTACGCAGATCCTGAGCGAAGCGAAGTAACCTTACAATTGTCTTCGAGATTGCTTCGTCGCTACGCTCCTCGCAATGACAAGGTCAAGGTGCTAGTTGGGCACTCTACATTTCAATCATCCTCCTTTCCTTCTGGCAACAAGGCGGGGAATGAGGACAGCCCCCAGAATGACAACCACACCGGCTATGATGACAGGCAGCCATCTCACTATGGAGAGACCTGGATTGCTGCCGTCATCTTTGATGGTCTCGGCGGAGTCGTTTGCCTCGGAGACTACTTCCACGGAGAACTCAAAGTCCCTGGCCTGCTTGATAGCTGCCGCCCCACTCTGCCCCAGCCATTCGGCCTCTGCCGAGACAAGTATGTCAGCCGTGGTGCCTATTTCCTCCGACTGAGGCACCTGGATGACGATGTAGGCCGCTTTCGCCAGGGCATAGCCTCTGCCGGGGATGCTGATGCACAGCATTCCCTCGGGGACATCCTCAAGCTCCTCAGACAACAGCTCAGAGGGCTCCACGTGCAGGTTTTCGGTGACCGTGATGGTTCTGCCACCGATTTCGACCTCTATTTCGTGTTGCGGTGGCTCTAATTCCGCCTCCCAGTTGCCTGGAGCCCCGCTTATGTCCAGAGTGATGTGAGTGATGCGATTGCCATCAATGTTGTAGAAGTAGAGCACGCCCTTGCCCTCGCCGCCGGGCTCGACCTCTATCTGTTTGGTCCCCTGAGCGCTGGCAAAGTTGTACTTTGCCACCTCCTGTGCCAGAACCGGCGATGGCAGCGTCAGAAGCAAGCCTGTTGCCAGGAACATCACAGCAATCCTTTTCATATTCCCCGCCTGCTAGGCATGTCTCAATTCCTTTCCCCCGGGACGGGGAGAGCCCTGAAGGGTTCCCCACACAGTCTAGTCCTCTATTGCTTGATTGCCTGGTAGTAGAAGTCTGTGGTGTAGTCCCCCGCTTCCTGACCACTGGGTATGGTGAGCCAGTGCCACACATGTACAGCCTTCGCCGTGCCGGCAGTGGAAGTGTCGATAGTGGTGTAGGTTGTTGTCATGCTGGTGGCGCCGGTTACATCGTTATCTTTGTCCCATTTGGCATTGCCAAGGGGAATCGTGTGAGTGCCGGCGGTGAAGTCGCCGCTGCCCTTGGTCTGGATGTTGCAGTCCACATTGGTCTCGGCGGCGACGGAAAGAGTAACCGCTCCGGTGGTAGTAGTCTGAGCAACCTCTGGGCTATCAGGGGTGCTGGGGTCTAAGCTGCCGAAGTTTATCCCCGCAGCACCAGGGTCAGTGACGGTGAAGCTTATGTACTCATTGACCGTCACGCTAGCAGGCTTCGAGTCCTCCGCTGCCATTACCGGCACCGCCATAACGGCCACCAGCACCAGAGCTATCACCAGGCTAACGAATGTCTTTCTCATCTTGTTTCCTCCTTCTCAGTTAGAATTCCCCCCTCTCCCGGGCTCCGCCCCCCGGAGCCGCAAACCCATCAGTCTGGAATTCCCTCTTTCTCTACTACTTCATCGGCATCACCTCCTTTCGCCCATACTGCATCCAGCAGGAGTGCAACCCATCGCCCTGACCCCCTACGCTCGACCTTGACGTACTCCACGTCACCGAAAGCTGCGTTGAAGTCGTACTGCATATAGCTTCGGGATCTGCATGTACCACTCCCGACATGGGTCCAGACAGCGCCGTCTGCGGAGACATACACACGGAAGGCAGGAAACCCCCAACCTATCTTCCTGACCCAGAGGCCAACTCGGTTGCAGTCTGTAACCACGTCCTCAAGCTCCAGACTGATCCAGCCCCGGCGGAACACCCATGCGCCCCTGCTGTCCGGTTCATCCAGCGCATGCTGTGGTAGGACTACCCGGTGTGAACCGACGACACTCTCCCCATAACTTCCCATACCAGGTTCCACCACGGCAACGGTGGCATCAAGGGGCAGTTCGCCATCCCCACAAACCACCACCGCATCCGGCGCCAGGATAGAAACCAGGCAGAGCGAAAGGATGCTTGCAACGGCAAGAGCTTTCTTATTCACTAATCTGCCTTTTTCCTTCGACATTTGCCGTTCCTCTGTTCTAGTTTAGACAAGACGAGTAACACCTCAGGTCGCTGTCTATGTCATTGCGAAGCCACTTCTTCTTGTCATTGCGAGCCGAAGGCGTGGCAATCTCGCCGGTTGGTCGTTCCTTTCCTTCTTCCAGCGGGAGACAAGCTGCCGCGCCACGAGATTGCTTCGTCGCTATTATTCCTCGCAATGACAAGGCAAGAAGCCAAGAGTCACGAATCCTATGAACAAGTTCACTCCTTCTCATACCGACTTTATCGCCTGGTAGAAAAAGCTGCTGTTGTAGTCTCCGGGTTTCTGACCACCGGGGATGGAAATCCAGTAATAGACCTGAGTGGTGTTGTGAGCGGACGCCGGCACTGAATACCACGTGATATAGCTTGTGGTGAGGATGCCGGCTCCGGTGGGGTCAGAATCAGCATCATACTTGACCGTCCCGACGTTTATACTGCCCGGCCCGCTGAAGTCCGTACCTCTAAGCTGGACATCAACATCGACATTGGTCTCGGAGCCGACAGTGAGAGTGACGGCACCCTGTGAGTCCCCCCAGTCGGCCGGCTGGTCTGCTTGCCCGGGGTTGATGCTGCCAAACTTGACGCCGTCGTTGTTGTAGTCGATGACGGTAAAGGAGATGACTTCCCCTTGTTGTTGGGTGTAGCTGGTACTCACCTTGCTCAGTGTAGGTGTCTTGCCCGCATCTATGGTGCTGAGGAACGCCGCATACTTGATATAGCGGTCGCCGTCGTGTCCCGACCATACTTGGGTGCCGCTGGTCTGGTAGCAGCTGTTTGCTGTCCCGTCGGGTCCCACGAAGTTCCAGGTCGTATTATCGTTGTTGGTGGCAATCTGGAACTTGAGGTCTGTGGCTGACGGGGTGGCGCTGCACCACTGGATTTTGCCGAAGTCCGCCGAATACCCCGTGTCATGAGCCGATGAGGTCAGTGTGCCCGAGCTGAAGTAGGGCAGGGTGGGGGAAAAGGGCTCCTCCTTCCACCGGCTCTTCTCTTTGCCGCTCCCGGCCGAGGCTTGCCTGTTATACGGGGCTCCGCTGTAGCCTCCACTGACACCGTGGCCGCTGGAGTCGCTGCAACTCTCGTAGAAAACCTTGATTCGTCCGCCGCCCCCGCCCCCGCCAGCGGAGTATTTCTCGTTTTTGC
>JADFUZ010000058.1 GCA_015222295.1 Chloroflexota bacterium
ATCTGCCCATCGGTAATGGAAATCACGTTTGTGGGAATATAGGCCGATATGTCCCCGGCCTGAGTCTCAACTATCGGCAGGGCAGTGAGAGAGCCACCGCCATATTCAGGAGCCAATCTGGCCGCCCTCTCCAGGAGCCGACTCTTCAGATAGAAGATATCCCCGGGGTAAGCCTCTCTTCCCGGAGGACGGCGAAGCAACAAGGAAAGCTGCCGGTAGGCCCACGCATGCCTGGTAAGGTCATCGTAGACAATCAGGGCGTCCCTGCCCTGCTCCATGAGTTCTTCACCCATGGCACAGCCGGCATAGGGAGCAATATACTGCAACGGTGCCGGATCAGAGGCGTCAGCAGCCACGACAATGCTGTGTTTCATGGCTCCGTGCTTCTCCAGAGTGGCAACCACCTGGGCTACCCTGGACGTCCTTTGTCCAATAGCTACGTAAATACAAACAAGTTCGCTATCCTTCTGGGCAATTATGGTATCGATAGCAATGGCCGATTTACCAGTGGAACGGTCACCAATGATGAGTTCGCGTTGTCCCCGCCCAATAGGAATCATGCTGTCTATGGCTTTGATGCCGGTGTGTGCTGGCGTGTCCACAGGTCTTCGTAGAGTCACGTTTGGAGCCACACGTTCCACGGGACGGGTGCTCGCAGCCCGGACCAAGCCCTTACCGTCTCGCGGACGTCCCAGAGGATCAACCACTCTGCCAATAAGAGCTTCTCCTACCGGAACCTCCATCCCCCTCCCGACCGAGCGTACTTCATCTCCCTCCTTGATCTGACTGCAGTCACCGAGGACGGCGGCGCCAATGTAGTCCTCTTCGATATTCAGAGCCAGCCCCATAATACCCTGAGGAAATTGCAGCAATTCGTTATACCCCGCAGCGCCAAGACCAGTGACCCGGGCAATGCCATCGCCCACCTCGGCCACGACGCCCGTGTTAGCCCGCACTGGAACGGCGCTGAATTGCTCGATCCTTTCCCTTATAGCGGATGCGATATCTTGCCCTTGGCCGGTCAACGTGACCTCCTCTTCCCGATGTTGTCTCCACGCGTACCGCGCGGCACGGTCCTGTTCATCATTGGTTCACCTCATGGCTACGCCTTGAACCCCGACTCCTCCCCACACACCTGGCAGTCGGGATGGAGCCTCAACAGGAGTCATCTGTCAACCGCCACCAGGTCCTGCCTCAAAGCTTCTAGTTTGCCGCGCAGGCTGCGATCAATCAGTGTGTCGCCGATCTTTACTATCAATCCCCCAAGTATGGCAGGATCGACCTTAACCTCAATGGCGAATTTTCGTCCGGTCGTTTGCTCAAGGCGGCAGGAGATCTTTCTCCTGACCTCCTCGTCCAGGGGCAAGGCGGCCACCACCTCGGCATGTTCAATGCCATAGTGGTCATCCAGCAACCTGTCATATTGCTGTGAGATCTCAGCAGCGATTTTCAGCTTGTCCCTGGTCATCAGAAGGAAAGCTAGATTCAGAGCCGGAGGGACTATATCCTTCAGTCGTTCCTCCAACAGGGCCTTCTTCGCATCCAATGTGACTGCGCCATTCCCCAGCGAAGCCATCAGTTCTGCATCAGTGGCCGCATCAGCGATCCTGCCCAGGTCGGTCCGCCACCTCTCCAGCTCGCTCCTATTCAAAGAAGCCGTTTCAAACGCAGCTCGAGCGTAGAATTCACCAGAACTAGCACTGGTCATCAGTGACCCTCCAGTTCCCGTGAAAAAGCGCTTTCGTCCAGCGCTTGCTCGATGAGCTTGCGGTGTTTTTCTCTGTCCAGAGACTCGCCGATGATCTTCCCGGCAGCCAGGACCGCCGCATCGGCAAACTCACGGCGCAGCTCATCAGCAATCTCCCTCCGCTCCTGTTCCAGCTCCGCTCTGGTCCGGTCGATAATGGCGTGTGTCTCCTGCCTGGCTTCGCTTCTGGCCTCCTCCATGAGCTTGTCCCTGAACTTCCCCGCTTCAACTACAATGAGTCGAGCCTCCTCACGCGCCCGATTGATCCGCCTCTCCGCTTCCGTCTCGGCACGCTCATATTCCTTCCTGGTGGCGTCAGCCTGTTCCATGCTCTCTCTTATCCTGTTGGAACGCTCTTCAAGCATTCTCCGAACCGGCTTGTAGCCGAAATAGGTGAGAAGGCCGAGCAATATGAGGAAGCTGACAAGCTGCCCGATAAAGGTGGCCAGATCCAGTCCTATTCCCATGATGCCATCACCCCGACAGAGACCTGCCTATGCCACGAAGATGAGCAGGATGGCTATCATAAGGGCGTAGATAGCCACCGCTTCGGCAAAGGCAATAGCCAGAATCATATTGGTCGTTATTGGAACTCTGGCCTCGGGATTGCGACCCAACGCCTCCATAGCACTCTTGCCAATCAGGCCAATGGCAAGTGCCGGGCCCATGGCACCAATGCCGATGGCAAGCCCTATTGCAATATACCTCGCTGCCTCTGCTGTCATCTCCATTGCTTCTCTCCTTTTTCTTTTCAGGAATTCAATTCACTGTTCAGCGGCTGTGACTGCGGCGTAGCCGAATACCAGCGTCAACCCACCGAATATCAGCGCCTGGACAAGTCCCAAAAAAGCCTCCAAGCCGTAGAACACAGAAGGGATTACCAGGGGAACTATGAAAATCATCACACCGGTCAATATGACTCCCGCCATCATATTGCCGAAAAGACGGAAGGTAAAGCTGACCACTCGAACCAGGTGACTCAATATCTCCAGCACACCGACGAAGGCAGCTATGATGCCACGAAGAATCCCACCAAGTCCAGTCTCAATCCTGCCCCTCAGCAATTGGACGAAGCCCTGGCCCATCTCGCCGAAGTCCAGGAAAGTCTTCAAGTATGAAACCTTTCTTGCCCGAAATCCCCAGTACTCAACGGCAGTGACAGCGACCAGGGCCAGCATCAAAGGCACATTGATGTCGGTATTGGCACTACGCAACAGGGGTACTCCGTTCACCCTAATGGTCTCAAAACCGGGTATCAGGCCAATCCACGCGTTCAAGAGGACAAAGAGAAAGATCGTAAGGACCACGGGGAAGAACCTTCGTTCGTTTTCCTTTCCAGCAATGTCCTCCATGAAACCTGATGCCGTCTCACACAGGAACTCGACAAGATTCTGAAGCCCTGAAGGAACCAGCTTCATTCTGCGGGTGGCGATGAAGAACAAGACTAGCAACACCAGAACAGTGACCCAGGCAGCAATCATGGTGTTGGTGACAGGAAAACCGGGAAAGGGTTTCCCTGCCGCCAGCTCAACATGGGGCGAGGCCACGCGAAAAACGCTCAACGGCTCCCTGCCAGTTATTATGGCTCCAACGCTGCCGCCGACAAAGCTTACGGCGGCCAGACCCAGACCGAGAATACCGACGATGACTAAGAGCTTCTTCCGGGACACTATTTGTTCTTGCCCTTCCCGTGTTTCAGAAACGCCAGGTCCAGGATCATTCTCATTGGCTGACGGAACTGCTCTCTATCCTTTTCATCCCACTCAAGCTCCTGTAGAAAGGGACGTAGCATACGGTAGACCCCGTAGATCATGATTATCGTGCCGAGGCCGAGGCCGATAAGAGGGAAGAGTATCTCATGATGTACTCTGACGCCTATCCACCAACCCACTATTGTTGGTATCAAGAGGCTCAAAGCTACATAGAAACCAACAGAAAGCAGCGGCACAAGCACGGGCCATTTTTTCACCAAGACCCTCGCACTGACTTGCTAGGACTTGCGTTTCTTGAAATCCTCCAGGTCGAGTGTACTTATGAAGTCCTTGTATGCTGACAACCCTTCCATTTCTTGCTCGTCGACCTTGCCTTCGGAAACAGGCTTACCTGTCTCCTCATCAAGTGTGATGCCGGCCTTATCCAGCACTGACTCCTCGGCGTATATCGGCACCCCAGCCCTGACTGCCAGCGCCAGGGCGTCGCTGGGACGAGAATCAACTTCTATCTGCTCGCCATCAACACTGAGGAAAAGCTTGGCGAAAAAGGTGTCATTCTGAAGTTCGTTCACCACCACAAACTTGAGCGAAGCTCCCAGCGCATTGACCACCGAGCCCAGCAAATCATGGGTCAGCGGCCGGGCCAACTCCACGTTCTGCAGTTTCACTGCGATGGCATCTGCCTCAGCAGGACCAATCCAGATAGGAAGGTACCGAACGGTTCCCTTCTCCTTGAGGATCACCACCCTCTGATAGTTCATCAGGCTGACTCGAATACTGTCGATCGTCATCTCTATCATGATGCCACCTCTCTAGACCAAGGACATGCCCTTCACAATAATATCATACCACTGGCTGTTGCTAATCAACAACCCAGACTGGAGTTGTCTGGCCGCATTTCAGCATGGTATAGTGTACTCCACAGTCCGTACTAGCGCCGAGGAGATGGTGATTGGCAAAGGGTAAGCAACCCGCTGCCTGATTGGGTGGAATCGGCACAGAAGGCTATCCTTGGCTGGCAGCAAGGTGGCAGCTTCCCCCAAGACAGAAGAACAGAACGTTGCTGTGTCCGAAGGCAAATCCAGAGGCAAATCATAAGATTCATGAAGCACTGCACAGCAACATCGTTGAAGATTCAACCCATGTTGGCGCCAGGTACTCCTCCCTTGACGCGATGACAGCATGAATACGACAGTCCCATGGTTAGTGAACTCGACATACGCGGCGGAATAGAGAGGAAGGAAGAGACGCTCTCTCCCTTTGCAGTCAAGAGCCGACTGAGCCGCGGCAGGGCAAAGCGGGAAGAGCCCTGCCCTGTGAGAACTTGCTTCCAGCGAGACCGTGACCGCATCATATACTCCAAGGCGTTCCGCCGGCTGAAGCACAAGACACAGGTCTTCATTGCCCCTCTGGGCGACCACTATGTCACCAGGCTTACCCACACCCTGGAGGTATCACAAATCGCCAGGACCATATCACGAGCCTTGAATCTCAATGAGGATTTGACCGAAGCTATTGCCCTGGGCCACGACTTGGGGCATACTCCATTTGGTCACATAGGTGAGGAAGTCTTGAACGAACTCCATCCTGGCGGCTTCAGACACAGTGAGCAAAGCCTGCGAGTGGTTGACTTGCTAGAAAACGAGGGGGAGGGACTCAACCTCACCTGGGAAGTGCGCGATGGCATCCTCAAGCATTCCAAGGGACAAGCCGATATCTTAGGTGACGAGTGGGAGGATGTGGGCACCTCAGAAGGTCAGGTATGCCAGGTAGCAGACGTCATTGCTTACATCAACCACGACATTGGTGATGCCATAAGAGCGGGTATTATCACGGAGAGTGACTTGCCAGAACGGGCAGTACAGGTTCTGGGCCGTACGCACTCACGACGAATCAGCACTCTGGTTTACGATATCGTAGAGTGTTCCTGGGCAAGACCGACCATAGGCATGAGCCCCAAGGTCGTCAAGGCCGCTAACACCCTCCGGCAGTTTCTGTTTGACAGAGTGTATCACCCCAGTTTATCAACCCGAGATGCAAATAGAGCACGAACAGCGATACACCTCCTATTCTCCTACTTTCTGGCACACGAGGCTGAATTGCCCCCGGAATTTGCCTCTTCCACTGACACGAGTGAGCGCAAAGTCGCCGACTATGTTGCCGGGATGACTGACCAGTACGCCCTGCGACTGGCCGAGGGGGTATCCACGTGAGCATCGTTAGTGAAGTAAAACAGAGGACAGATATCGTGGAACTTGTCTCGGACTATGTCGCCCTGCAAAAAGCCGGACGCAACTTCAAGGCCCTGTGCCCGCTTCACAGTGAGAAACATCCTTCCTTCTTTGTGTTTCCAGAACAACAGACCTGGCATTGCTTCGGCGCCTGCGGGACTGGAGGCGACGTCTTCGCCTTCATTATGAAGAAGGAGGGAGTTGACTTCGGCCAGGCTCTCCGCATCCTGGCTCAAAGAGCGGGGGTCGCGCTCAGTCCACCCGAGACGGTAACCAGCGCAGAGGATGAGCAGAAGGAGAGACTACTCCAAATCAACGAGGCCTCAGCCGAGTATTACCACCACCTGCTCTTGAACACCAGGGTAGGCGAGCCAGCCAGAAGCTACCTCGCCAAGAGAAGGATCGAACCCGAAACGATCGAAGGGTTCCATTTGGGATTCAGTGCCGAGAGTTGGGAGGCACTCAAGGACTTCTTGCTGGGCAAGGGATATGAGGGACGAGAGCTGGTCGAAGCTGGCCTGATAGTCGAGCGGGAAGGGGGATCTGGCTACGACAGATTTCGCAACCGGCTGATGTTTCCCATAGCTGACATCCGGGGCCGAGTCATTGGCTTTGGAGCTAGAGTCCTGGACGAATCGTTGCCGAAGTACATGAACTCGCCCCAGACAGCGGTCTTTGACAAGAGCAGCAGCCTCTACGGAATCAACAGGGCCAGGTCTGCCATTGCACAGAAGAACCTGGCAATAGTCGTGGAAGGTTATACGGATGTGCTGAGGGCTCACCAGCACGGCTGGCAGAATGTAGTTGCTTCCATGGGAACATCCTTGACCGACAAGCAGGTCCGTCTTGTCAAGGGACTGACCAAGAATGTGGCCCTGGCTCTAGACGCCGATGCCGCTGGAGAAGAAGCCACTTTGCGGGGCGCAGAGACGCTGGCTCAATCACTGGACAAGAAGGTCGTCCCGGTACCCACATGGTCTGGATTGGTGAGATACGAGAATACCCTCGACACTGAAATAAGGGTCATTCCTTTGCCCCAGGGCAGAGACCCTGACGAAGTGATAGCAGAAGACCCCGACCTGTGGCAGGATCTGGTCAAGAAAGCCCCGCTCATGCTGGATTTCGCCTTTCGGGCCATAGTGAGCAAAGTTGATCTGGAAAAGGCTAAAGACAAGTCTCTGGCAATACAGAAGCTCGTGCCTCTGCTTGGTGAGATACGAGACCCCATAAGGCAGGCCCACTACCAGCAGAAGCTGGCGCGACTGTTGAACGTCAGCGAGCCCACCCTGGTCGCGGCCTTCAGGAGATCACAGCCGGCCAAGAGAGCATCGGAGCTGGCCCGGGCAATGGGCTTTTCTCGCCTTGCTCGCCAATCCGCATCCAGCC
>JADFUZ010000007.1 GCA_015222295.1 Chloroflexota bacterium
ATGGACAATTTCTGTGCTGAAAGCGGCTCTCCAACGTCAATTAGGATGTGCATTCGTGCTCGAATGTTCGCAAATCGCCGCGAAATCAACGAGATTCGCTGGTCGACAGGCCCACAAAGCCTTAAGTTGTGAGGGATGGGCGCATCCTAAAACCTATTACATATAATCCTTTGATAATTATGAGAAGGTTCATTAACTTCTTATTGGATTATCGGCGACAAGTTAAGCGTCGCACCGCTGGTGGTGGAATAATCAATGGAATAGTGAATCATTTTAGGAATAGAAAATATGAAGTCCATACAAACGAATACTCAATCATTAATGACATGGCACAAAGTTTTTCATTGCTGACTTATTATATAACAATAGACAACCAAGAAAAACAACTTCGTAATATTGGATTTTCAAAATCAATAAAAGCGTATGATAAAGAAGGCGAGGAAGTTACCGAGGATTCACGAAGTCCATGGATTCACTATTTGGTAAAAAAATGAGTTTCTGATTTGGTAGTCTCCCTCAAGGGTAAGGGGGAAATGAGAGTTCTTCACATACATATTACTGATAATATCCGTGCGGCAGGCGGTATAGTCGTGGCGCGTCGTCTTCACCTTGGTCTAAAAAGGGCTGGTGTTGACTCAAAGATTCTGTGTGGGCGCAAGACCACCAACTTGCCCGACATTGTAGAAATCCCACGCTCGAGAAAACTGGAGTCCCAAATCCGGAGAGTTACATCAAGACTTGGCCTAAACGACATTCATGCTGTGAGTTCCTTTGGGATTAGGAAAAGTGAGGTTTACCTGAATGCCGATATCCTTCACATTCAAGGCATCCATTCCAATTTCTTTTCATACCTGGCGCTTCCCTGGCTAACTCAGACCAAACCGGCCGTTTTTACTCTCCATGACATGTGGGCCCTTACGGGACATTGCGCGATCAGCTATGACTGCGATCGCTGGAAGATTGGGTGCGGCCAATGTCCCTATCCAGACGTCATTCCATCCATCCGGAGGGATAACACGCGCCTAGACTGGAGGCTCAAGAACTGGGTTTACGCTCGCTCGAACCTTACTATCGTCGCCCCGAGTAGCCAGCTGACCGAGCAGGCCAGGCAAAGCATGCTCAACCGCTTCCCAATCTATCACATTCCTCACGGCATTGATACTGAAACCTATCAGCCTATCGATCCCGAACAGTGTCGTTGGCTGCTGGGAGTGCCATCAGGCAAGAAAGTTCTAATGTTTGCAGCGCTGAACATGAACCACTTCTGGAAAGGTGGCGATCTGCTGCTGAAAGCACTGCAGAGCCTACCTAAGTCGCTGAAGGCAGAAACCGTGCTACTGCTTCTCGGTAATGGAGGGGAAGCGATCGCCGAAGCGGCTGGTATCCAAACACTTCATCTCGGATACATCAGCAACGATCGTCTTAAAACAATCGCCTATTCCGCGGCCGACCTGTTTGTTTCTCCCACCCGGGCCGAGGCTTTTGGTCTGGTCTTGCTAGAGAGTATGGCCTGTGGCACGCCGGTGGTGTCCTTCCGCGTCGGTGGCGTTCCCGATCTTGCTCGTCCAGGCATCACTGGCTATCTGGCTGAACCCGAAGATGCAGACGATCTCCGTAACGAGATTATTCAGTTGCTTGAAGATGAATCTCTGCGCAATTATATGAGTCAGCAGTGCCGTGCGATCGTCCTAAAAGAGTATACCCTTGAGTTGCAAATCGAAAGATATATCGAGTTGTATCGTCAGATATTGAAAACCAAGACTACAGGCTCGCCTCGAGACGGCTAGTAATGTCGCTTGGTTATTGGTGCTATCTTTTGGCCGGCCATGGAGCGCTGAAATTGGCGTAGGTCATTATTCAACGAAAAGGAAAAATGCAGCTGGCAAAGATTTGGGTCGCATTTATCATATTCCTCAACGTCGTTGCTACCTTGGCATTCTGTAGTACGAGTCCATCAAACACTTGCAGCACGGATAGTGGCATGGATAGTCGTGATACAGTCAAGGGCGTAATACAGTCAAACCCGGCGATGGGACCTCTCAGAGTTCATCCTTCCAATCCTCGGTACTTTACCGATGGCAGCGGCAAGGCTATCTACCTGACCGGGTCGCATACATGGACCAATCTACAGGATGCCTGGACGACAGACCCTCCTCGTACCCTAGATTATACCGCTTATCTGGATTTTATGCAGCAGTATAATCACAATTTCATGCGTATGTGGAGAGATGAGCATCCCAAGTACGAGTACTCCTCGTTTCCGACGTTTGCCTACACCACTCCCCATCCCTGGGAGCGCACAGGGCCGGGGAACGCCGGGGATGGTGAGCCGAAGTTTGATCTGACTGAGTTCAACCAGGGCGATTTTGATCGGCTGCGGTCACGAGTCATCGCTGCCCGAGAGCGGGGGATCTATGTCTCAATCATGTTCTTTGAGGGGCACGCTGCACAGTTCGCCACCGAGGCATGGTTCTCCCATCCTTTCAACATCAATAACAACGTGAACGAAATAGACGGGGATTCGAACGGAGATGGACAGGGGCTTGAGATTTATACCCTGCAAGTCCCAGAGGTCACGGCATTGCAGGAGGCTTACGTCCGTAAGATCGTGGACACGGTGAACGATCTGGACAATGTGCTCTACGAGATATCCAACGAGACCGGGCCCTACTCTAGGGACTGGCAGTACCACATGATCAACTACATCAAAGACTATGAGACCAACTATAAACCGAACCAACACCCTGTGGGGATGACCTTTCAATACGAGGGTGGGAGTAACGAAACGCTGTTTAATAGCCCGGCCGATTGGATATCCCCGAGACAGGCCGATTCAGAACCATACAAAAACGACCCCCCGGCAGCAGATGGCAGCAAGGTTATCATCCTTGACACGGATCACCTGTGGGGAGCGAGTGGTGCGCAGAGGACGTGGGTGTGGAAGAGCTTTCTTCGAGGGCATAATCCCATCTATATGGACTCCTATTACGACGATTCTCCCTTCGGCCCCCCCGCTGATGAATCAATCCGTGAGAACATGGGATACACGCTGAACCATGCGCACAAAGTCAATCTAGCGGCTATGGTCCCCCGTGGTGATTTGGCCTCTACCGATTACTGTCTGGCCAACCCAGTGGCGGACGGAGCGGAGTATTTGGTTTACCTGCCTCACGGCGGCACGGTCAGGGTTGATCTCTCGGGGTCACCAGGGGAACTTTCTGTAGCGTGGTTTAACCCCAGCACGGGCGTCACCACGTTCAAAGGGACGACCGCTGGTGGTGCTGAACGATCATTCACAGCCCCTTTCAGTGGCGACGCGGTCCTCTACATCTGGGACGGCCCAATATTCCAATTCTACCTACCGCTGATTGCACGGTCCTGAAGGAGGCAAAACGTGGATTCACAGGTATGGCCCCTGGTCAGTGTGGTGACACCGGTCTACAACGGCGAAAAGCACTTGGCGGAATGCATCGAAAGTGTACTGGCCCAAACGTACGAGAACTGGGAATACGTGATCGTTAATAATTGCAGCACAGACCGCTCGTTGGAGATCGCGCAACATTATGCTCAACTGGATTCTCGCATTCGTGTCCATAATAATAGAGAGTTTCTGGCTTTAATGCAAAACTGGAACCATGCCCTGCGTCAGATCTCTGCCGCAAGCAAGTGTTTTAAAGTGGTGCATGCTGACGATTGGTTATTTCCTGAATGCATCATGGAAATGGTAAAAGTGGCTGAAGCAAATCCATCGGTTGGCATTGTTGGATCTTATGTGCTTGAGGGTATTCGAGTAAAATGCGATGGATTGCCATATCCGAGCACTGTTGTACCCGGCCGGGAGCTCTGCCGCTTATCCCTGCTGCGCGGTGGCCCATACGTATTTGGCTCACCGACTTCGCTTTTGATCCGTTCTGACCGCATTCAAAGTCGCAAGACGTTTTACAACGAGTCGAGTCTATATGCAGGCGTGTCGAACATCTACGCAGACGTGGAAGCATGCTACGACGTTCTCCAGAACTCTGATTTTGGTTTTGTGCATCGCGTTCTTACTTATACACGACTGCACGACAAGTCACAAACTTCGATCTATCAAAGACTCAATACGAGCATTCTAGGAAAACTTGCTGTTCTGACCAAATATGGTCCCGGGTGTCTAGGCAGCAAGGAGTATGAGGAACGATTAGGACAGAGGATGCAGGGTTACTATGCATTTCTGGGCAGGACCGTTCTGGAACGCGGAAAAAAAGAGGTCTGGAATTATCATAGAGAGGGCCTGAAAAACCTGGGGTTCTCGTTGAGTTGGGCCAAGTTGGCAGGAGCCACGATAATAGAGTTGTATCGCAAGATAGTCAATTACTTGTTGCATCCCAAAGCAACTGCTCAAAGTATAATTGGATTTGTGAGAGGGACTGAAAGCAGAAAGAGTTTGCAGAGGTAGCAGGAATCTAACCCGTGGGTTCTGAGATTAGCGCCAAAGAAGAACATCCCAATATATGGCTGGAAAGAGTGCACCGCCGAAAACGCCGGTTTGAGCAACTAAAGGAACTTGGTAAATGGTGGTGGTGGGCATGGATAACCATGCAATGCTCCAATCTGCCGTACATAGGCCGCCTCTTTGCCCGGTTAGCCGGTCTGTCCGTGGGACCTTACAGAAGCAGAAGAGCATTAGCCCGAATAAAGACCTACATCTCCCCGAAAGCTCAAATCCATTGCTCTGACCTGCACATTGGCCCCAAGTGCTTTATTGATGACTTTGTAACCATTTTTGGTACAGACGGCAGCGTCGTTCTAGACAAGCGGGTGTGCTTGTACCAGGGGACTATTGTCGAAGTGGGGCAGGGGGGAAAAGTTATCATTGGTGAAAACACTCACGTCTTCCCTGGTTGTAACCTCAATGGCTACGTGGGTGAGGTGCGGATTGGGCGCCAAGTAATGATCTCTGCTGGTTGTGGTTTTACACCTTATCAACACAAGCTTGATGATTTGAGTCGGCCTATGAGCGACCAGCCACTCACCAGCAAGGGGGATATAGTTATCGAAGACGACGTCTGGCTAGGAATGGGCGTGAAGGTTATGGATGGGGTACGCATAGGTCGGGGGGCCGTCGTAGGTGCGAATGCGGTCGTGACCAAAGACATTCCGCCCTACAGCATCGCCGTAGGTGTACCGGCACGGGTTATTCGTAAAAGGGAAGCAGCACGATGAGCATTCGCGGACAAGCGACCGAGGTCGCCCCTTAGGGGCTAAAGCCGGTCGTCCGCCTACGCGGGCGATGCCCCGTCTATGCAGGTGGACGGCCAGCCAAAGGCTCACAGGCGCGGTTTCAACCGAATGCCTGCCAAAGTTGTGACGGATGGTTTCCAGGAGATTAGTGGAACTTGTAATAGGCAGGTTGGCTATGAGGGTCACCCTCTTTGCCCATGTTAGCGGGAATTTCAATCCGTATATTCTTTTATACAAAGAAACGCTGGAACGTCAGGGGCTTACCGTCCATCTGGAGCGTAGATTTGACTTGAACTGGCTAATCACCAGGGGTAAATCCTGTGACGCCATTCATTTGCATTGGATGGAAGGATCTTACAAACCTTCTGGGTGGAATGCCCGGTCTGGCTTGGCTAAGAAACTGATTCACAACCGCTTTAGTAGAGCCTTACGAGGGGTTCTAAGGTTGGCTAACTTTTCAGTAGCCCTTTTCTTGGCCAAACTGCAGGGAAAAACTATTGTCTATACGGTTCACAATTTAGCGTATGGCGGGCAATTTCGGCCTTTTATCATTTTAGATCGAATGGCCCACCGTGTCGTTTTGGCCCTGTCCCACCATATCCATGCCCACAGCCACTATGCTCGCAAGATTTTGGAAACTGCCTATAATAGAGAAGATGGCATTATCGTGGTGCCCCTTGGCAATTACATAGAGCAATATCCCAATTAGCTTTCACGATTAGAAGCCAGACAGCAACTGGGTTTGTCAGACGAGGCATTTGTCTATTTGTTTCTGGGTCTGATTCGTCCCTACAAAGGGGTGGAAGAATTGATTGACGCTTTTGAAAAACTTGAATTGCCCAATAGCCGCTTATTAATCGTCGGCCGGGCCTTGAACGCCAGCTACGGGGAAAAGATATCGAGTCTGAGCCGGAATGACCCGGCCATAGAGTTGATCCCAGAATTTGTACCCGATGAGGGTATTCAGCTTTACATGAACGCTTGTGATGTTTGTGTTTTACCCTATAGAAATATAACTACATCGAGCGCTGCCGTGTTGGCTTTGTCATTTGGTCGGCCTGTCATTGCGCCGGCTATTACCTCTTTTCCCGAACTTATCACACCGGAAACGGGTATTCTTTATGATCCATCTGAACCAGATGCTCTGGTTTCGGCTTTGCAACAGGCCGGGCAGCAACCTTGGTCTGAATCCAAGATCTTTGACTACGTCCATCAGTTCGACTGGGACAAACTGGGGCCACAATTGACTAACCTTTACCGGATAGAACATAGCGGATAACAACAACCGAAAGCAACATTGTGGAAGGTGGGACATGACGAAAAAACGCCACTGGGCAGCGATAGGTCTGGCACTGGTAATGGCCTTGACAACATGGAATCGGGTGTCGGCAGCCAGACCACCGGAGGATGATCCCGACCCAGACGATGGCCGGCGGGTCGGCCTGGTGTCTACCGCCGTCGAGTGTCTGGTTGTGGAAGCCGGGGCGTTGGACAGCGCTGCGGCGACGGTGCGCCTGGAATGGGAAGGCCAGATAGAGGAGGCTTTCCTGGTGCTGTCGGCGGCTGGTTCGCAGGGAGGGCACAGCATCTACGTAAACGGTCAGCGCGTGGGAACCGCACCTGTCCGGCCTGGAGGCCAACCCTGCCAGGCTGGAGCCCCGGTTATGATTCTTGCCCCAACTGTTATGCTTCCCATCCCAATCGGAGTTTTGGCAAAAGGCGAGAATGAGATTACACTGACGAACGATGCCGACGTCAACGACGGTTGGACTGCTGCCAACCTGCATCTGGAGATTCACGGCGTTCTAAGTGGCCCGCCGGTGGCATCGCTGGAAGACACTCTGCCAGCCTCGCCTCCCCTGGAGGTGAGGGCAACAGCCCCTGTATCGGGAACGGTCGCATTGACCAGCACATACGAACTGGCCCAGGGACATGTGATTACACAGGTAGTCTGGTACCAGATTCCCATGAGTTACACCGGAAGCGTCTCGGTGCCGCTGCTTATTGGGCTACACGGGATGTGTTCGGATTGGAAGGAAATGAGAGACTATCTGGCCGCCGAAGCCGATGATCGCAATTGGCTGTTGGCCGCACCGGACATGCACGGCCGTTATTACACCAACGACGGCGAGAAGGCTCTGGCGTGGGTCGGTGCGCAACACGATATTATGGACACGATAGAGTACATGATGTCCGAATACGAGGTGGACCCATCACGCATCTACGTCACCGGAGGATCCATGGGCGGCCAGACGACGGCGATGATGGCTGCCAAATACCCTGACGTGTTCGCTGCGGCAGCACCCTGGAAGCCGCTTACCGATTTAACCGACTGGTACTACGAAGTGCACGATCTGAGTCGGCCTGACATCTGTGGATGGATCGAGAATGAGACGGGTGGTCTCCCTGATTCACCCGAGCCTTCAGTCGTTTTTGAATATCAACGCCGTTCGCCGATGGAGATGCCGCAGAACAGCCGGTTGATCCCCATGAAAATGTGGCACTATGAGGAAGATATACTGGTTCCCATCCACCACTCGTACGACTTGAGAGACGCTATCAACAGTTGGAACCCACCGACGCCAGTGGTGGTAGTTGATCCATTCGCGGGGG
>JADFUZ010000059.1 GCA_015222295.1 Chloroflexota bacterium
CCGCAACACTGAGATCCTGCCCTGCCATCACTTTCTCCAGACTGTCAATGATTACCAACGGCTTCCCTTTCTGCTGTCTAATCAGGTCCCTAAGCCAGCTTCGCCTGTCAACATCCCACAGCAGAAAACCGCAACGAGAGTAGCACTTCAATGGAACCACTTCGAGATTTACCCCCAGCCCTCGCTCCAGCCTGCAAAACCTGCGTTTGAAACTGCCTGTACCTGAATCCTCGTCTATCAGTATGACCGGCTGCTGGTGCACTACAAACGTATCCAGGAATTTGTCGCCACTTGCAACGCAGATAGCCAACTGCTCAGCCAACCATGCCTTGCCTGAATGAATTTGTCCCAGGAGTGCGACAGTATGCCCCCTTGGGATCAAGCCGTCAACAAGCCATTCCGTCATCGCCCCACTCTCCTCGCTTCCAGTATGCCACAAGCGGCCTATTTGTCAAGTCTCCGCGCTCAGACCATGTCCCAGGGATGGAACCGTTCTCCCCAGGCCAGGACAGCTCTCAGACTCATGACACAGGTGACAACATCTGGGGCAGCCCTATGATTTGCGCAGCTCGAAAGGGTGGCCCTCACGTTCGAAATCGGGCATGTAGTCTTCCGCCGCGTCCATCTCCTGAACCCACCCCTCCTGCAATCCCAATTCGTCAACAAGTTGCAACACTTCCGAATACTCCGACCGAGAGATTCGACGGCTCAGCTCTCGCATTTCCATGGCGAGGTTCGCCGGGTGGTATTGGGACATGATGCTCACAGTGACCGCGGGCGATAACTTACGAGCCAGCCAGGTCAGCGAATCGTGACTACCGGCAAGCCCGTTCGGCAGAACCAGATGGCGTACGATCAAACCCCTCCGAGCCACCCCCAGGTCGTCCAGGACCACCTTGCACCCGACCTGTCGGTACATTTCAACTATAGCCAACCGAGCCCGTGACACGTAGTCATGGGCGTCGGACAACCTCCCGGAACACTCATCCGAGGCGTACTTCAAATCGGGCAAGTACACATCCACAATCCCGTCCAGTGCTTCCAGCGACGCCACAGAGTCATAGGCATTCGAGTTGTACACTAGCGGCACTCTCAGCCCCATAGGCACCGCTTCCAGAATCGCTCTAACCATCTGAGGCACGAAATGAGAGGGTGAGACAAAGCTGATGTTATGACAGCCAAGGTCATCCTGAAGATGTATCATGTGCCTCGCTAGAGTCCGGAAATCCGTCTCTTTGGAAGCCTGGTGCTCAGGATCCTGGCTGATCTGATAGTTCTGACAGTAGACGCATCTCATGTTGCAATTCCCAAAGAAGATGGCTCCAGTCCCCTTCGCGCCTGAAATGGCTGGCTCTTCCCCATGATGGTCGCAAAACGAAGATACTACCGGGAGATATCCGGAATGGCAATATCCATGCTGCCCGTTCAGGCGGTTGACACCACATTCCCTGGGACAGATATCGCACGAAGCCAGGCGCCTCTCGAGCGCTTCTGCCCTCCGGTCCAGTTCACCACTACGATACAAGTCAAGATACGAAGCTGTCACCATGACCTCAACGCAAAAGCCTACATGACCGCCATCACCAGAGTCCCGGGCCCCACATACGTGGAAGTAACACAGCCAAGTCTCGTGATAAGGATATGTTCCCTGGGAAGCAGCCTTCCCAGATACCCAGCAAGTCTCTCCGCGTCATCACCCTCTGTGGAATAGGCGATGCCTATCTCTCTAATGTTGGACATCTTTGCTGCCCACCGCCGCAGTCCCTTCAAAGCCATCGTCCGCCCGAACGCCAACACAGGAGAACGCACCCTGCTCTCGCCGTACACCTCACCCAGGACCTGGATGCCCAGTGCCGCTCCTGTCTTGCCCAAAACAACCGCAGCTTTCGTCAAGCGGAATCGCTTTCCCCTGAACAGATGCGCAAAGTTATCCACTTTCCCAAACATGCGGGTCCCTGCAATAGCCTCCCTCGTTATGTCAAGCACGTGACTCAGTCCCTTGCCCTCCTGAGCTGCCCTCGCAGCGGCCAGGACTATGAGCCCCAGGCCTATCGAGACCGAGTTGGAATCCACTACTTCCACATGGCACTTCCCCTCGACATATTTGGTGGCCAACCTTGCCACGTCGCATGTGCCGCTATAGCCGGGGGATAGATGAATCGAGACAATCTGGTCGGACTCAGCAGCTAGCCTATCGTAGACTGTGACGAATTCGCCCGGCGATGGCGCAGAAGTCTTCGGCAGTTGCTTCCCGTGAGTCAACTCGTGACACACCCTGTCAGGGCTGAGACCCACACCATCGAGGAAATCCTCATTGCCAACTCGTATATGCAGTGGCAGCACAGCAATACCAAGCTGGCGAGCTACACCAGCAGGAACGTCACAAGAGCTATCAGTGACTATCTTTGTGATCGCCATTGACTTTTCCCGGTCAAGCCGCTCACTGTGCGCCTCATTATATCATTGAGAGAAGCTCAGCAATTGGCACAAGCAGGAAACCGTCGACCACTATTGATACCACCTGCCCTGCTGGCTTAGAATGTACTGATATTCAGACGCTGCACAGCGAGCAGCATGCCCCTCAAGCCGAATGGAAAAGGAAGCTCTTTCCAAAAGCAAGCTGTACCGCCTCCTGGCTGAACTCGAAGCCAGCCCGGAGGATTACATATCTCTGTACATCGCGGCTCCTTCCTTTCCCCGCTGCGTGAACGAGCTATCACTGGGGCCCAAACTCGACTCGTGCCTCAACGACATCAAGGAGACAGCCGGCCAAAAGGCCGTTATTCAACAAGCGCAGAAGTGGAAAACAGGGGCAGCAATATTCTGGCAGGCGAATGGAAACAAGCGCATAGTGCTGCCGCCGTTCCCCATAACCGAGAATAGGGTTTCGCTTGGGCGGCTTGACAGCTCTCTGCTGCGTGAAACGCTACAGACAGACTACACGATTGGAGTCGTGCTGGTGGCATGGGGTTCGTACGCCCTGGGCCTTTTCAGTGGCGATAAGCTGGTGGAACACAAGATTGGCTCTGGACACATTCACAAGGAGCACAAGAAAGGAGGCAGCAGCCAAAAGAGGTTTGCCAGAAGGACCGAGGAGCAGAGAGACGACTTCCTTAGAAGAGTGGCCAACCGAATAGACGAGAGATTTCAGGGGCGCAGTGCGAACTGCATCTTCTTCGGAGGAAACAGGTTCATTCTCAAACCCCTCTCAAAGGAATGCAAATACCTGCAACTGGAAAGCAAGAGAATCTCAGGCAGGGTGCTGGAAATCAGAGGACATGCCAACATGCAGGCCCTGAACCACAGCTTGACTGACATAAACACGTCGCTCACCTTCAGCGTGTGAAGATGAGCGACGTAATCACCTCAACACCGCTAGCAAACTCTTACAAC
>JADFUZ010000060.1 GCA_015222295.1 Chloroflexota bacterium
CGTTCCCCCCGACCTGGATGTTCAATTGGCCTACGTTGTTGACTCAGCGGGAACCGGACACTTCAGTCTGCGCTTTGGTGGCATCTTTAGTGCCAGTAGCATCAAGGTCTATAAGGTTGCCGATAACGGCTGGGTGACACTTGAGAGTGTGACGACTGACGGCAATGCGGTAGGAGTCACCCTGAGCGTCGGTGACCCGACTATCGTGTTTGCGCTGCCCTCAGCAACAACAGGCATTCTCGGTTCCATTGGCAAACTGGATGCCGCAAGCATGATAGCCATTGGGATCGTCATGGCACTCGTCACAGGTATTGCGCTCGTATTTCGTAGAATCAGGAAAGCGGCGTAGCCAGGGCCGGATGAAAAGGGAGTGCCTTCCAGAGGACAGGTCCAGATGAAGCGGGCTACATTGCCTGAGATACGTGCAGTAGCTCTTCTTGTTGCTTGCCTGCTCGTCAGTGGATTGTGTGGTTGCTCAACTCAGGAACCATCTCAGCCTGCAACCGACATCGAAGTCAGGGTTGTGGTGACTCAGGACTTCGGCCGCGAGCTAATGCAGGACGAGGTGATGAAGATAGAGGATGATGCCTGCGCCATGGATGCCCTGCGCCAGGTGGCCGAGATAGAAACAGCATACGGTGGAGGATTTGTTAACGCCATAGACGGGGTCCGCTCGCAGTACACCGGAGGTGGTGCTGCTAAGAAGGACTGGTTCATCTATGCCAACGGGATTCTGGCCAACGTAGGAGCACTGGACTACGCTCTCCACTCCGGCGATGTAGAGCGCTGGGACTTTCACGACTGGAGCTTCCTGCACTTCATCCCGGCAATCATAGGCCACTTCCCCGAACCCTTTGTGCACGGTTACGAGGGAGAGGTCCATCCCACCATAGTTGCGTACGATGGTGATTTCGAGAAAGAGGCCGAGCATATCGTAGGCAAATTGAGTCAACTGGGAGTCGAAAGCATCTCCGTCAGGAGCGCTAACGAGCTATCAGGAGCTGACAAGGAATCCTGTAATTTGCTTCTCCTGGGCGACATGAACTGCGAGCTTGTAGCGGAGCTGAACCAAGTCTGGAAGCGGTTGGGGTTCTTTGCCTATTTTGAAAATGGCAAGCTCGTAGTTCTCAATCCCAGGGGAGAGCTAGCTGATGAGTATGGAGCGGGAAGCGGGCTAATCCAGGCAACTCAAAGCCCGTGGAACCCGCGCGGCGTTGGAGCCTGCCAGAACGTGGTCTGGATGGTGTCAGGCACGGATGAAACCGGGGCGAAGAACGCCCTGGACATTCTAATCAACCGCTATGCTGAGTTTCAGTATGCCTATGCCATAGTGACAGCGGATGCACAGATAGTCAGGGTGCCCCGGTGCTAGCCTTCAGATACCGGGACAAGGGCACTGTCATACACAAGCTCAACCCCTTCTGCAAACTGCTGTGGGTCGTTAGCGTTCTGGTTTTCGCCTTGATCTTCGATCACCCCGTTTATCTCCTGCTACTGTTTCTATCTACCATGCCGGTGATAATAGCCGCCACGGTTCGGAACGAATGGCTCTCTGTCATGAAACTCACCCTTTATCTCTGTATCGCGATAGTGATCATAAACATGATGCTGAGCTATCACGGCTCCCACGTTCTGCTCGAAGCCCCGTTCCGAATTCCGGTAATGGGCACACCCACGGTGACCCTGGAGGCCATGGTCTTCGGGTTGGCGATGTCCCTGCGGCTACTGGCGATAATCTCTGCTTTCGCGGTACTCACCTTCACCATTCATCCTGACGACCTGATGCTATCAATGATAAAGATGAAGCTGCCCTACAAGTCAGTGCTGGTAACTTCGCTTTCCACCAGGTTCATTCCTACTCTGGTTGACGACCTGGAATGCATCAGTGATGTTCAAAGGTCCAGGGGCCTGGAGCTTGACAAGGGAAAACTGCCGCAGAGAATCAAGAGCCGCATGTCAATCATGATCCCGCTCCTGTGCAACGCCCTCGACCGAGCAGTCCAGGTCTCCGAGGCGATGGAATCACTGGCGTTCGGGTCGGGGACCAAAAGGACCTTCTACAAAGAGATAAGAATGAGCCGGGTGGATGTAGTTACCCTGACACTGGGGTTTTTCACCATCGGTTTCGGCATCTTCATGTGCCTCTCAGGATTTGGCGACTATCAATACTATCCCACTCTGGAGGTGATAAGCATGGGCGGCCTGGAGTGGTCTGTATTGAGTCTCCTGATATGCCTTTTGCTCTCGGTGGTGATGTTAGCTTTCGTCAAGAGGAGCAGTGACCTTGATTAGGATTGAGAATCTCACCTTCCGCTACACCGGCGCAGAGAAGCCAGCCCTGCGGGATGTGAACCTCGAGGTTGGGGACGGGGAGTTCGTACTGATAACCGGCCCGTCGGGCGGGGGAAAATCGAGCCTGTGCCGTTGCCTCAACGGGCTGATACCACATTTCTACGGAGGAAAGATAGGAGGGAGGGTGGAAGTTCAGGGTCTCAATGTGATGAGACATTCCACCAAGGAATTGGCCACCAGGGTGGGCATGATATTTCAAGACCCGGAAAACCAGCTTGTGGCCATGGATGTGGAACGGCAGATCGCCTTTGGTCTGGAGAACATTGCTTCTCCCAGAGACCTCATCGCCAGGAGGATAGAGGAGTCTCTGGACACACTCGGAATAGCTGACCTTCGTCGCCGCCCGGTGCAGGAGCTGTCCGGAGGTGAAAAACAGAAGATTGTCATTGCTTCTGTCCTGGCACTGCACCCGGATATCCTGGTGCTGGATGAGCCGACATCCGAACTGGACCCAAAAGGTGCCGAGGAGGTTCTCGGCACTATCGAGCGATTGAATGACGAGTTGGGCATCACAGTCATACTGATTGAGCATCGCCTGGACAGAGTAGTTCACCTTGTAGATAGACTGGTAATACTCCACGAAGGAAGGGTTGCTGTTGACGGGACACCCAGGCAGGTCCTGGCTGATGAGAAGATCACGCGTATCGGTGTGGGTATACCTCCCATAATCAGGCTGGTTCAAGGTATGAGAAGCGGAGGCATCAACATGGACAAGACCCCGCTGACGGTCAAGGAAGGCAGGTCAATGCTGGAGAGCGTCTTTCAGAATGCGAAGAGGGCTACCCTGCGGGAAACGAAAACGCTCAATGGCAATCCCATCATGAACATGGATAGGCTGTGGTATGCCTATGCCAATGGAGTCACCGCCTTGAAGAATATCAGCCTGACAATTCGCGAAGGGGAATTCGTTGCCGTTATGGGCCGGAACGCTTCAGGAAAGACAACACTGGTCAAGCATATCAATGGCCTTTTGAAACCAACGAAAGGGACTGTGAACGTGGCTGGGATCGACACCCGAGAGGCCACCATCGCTGAACTGGCTCGGGAGGTGGGCTTTGTCTTCCAGAATCCCAATGACCACCTCTTTGCCGACACAGTGGAGGAGGAAATCGCTTTCACGCTGAAGAATCTGGGATTCAAGGGGGCAGAGATAGCACTAAGGATCGACGAAATACTGGAGAGATTCAACCTCGTGCCTCACCGGCATCAGTATCCTCGCGCCCTGAGCGGAGGGGAGAAACAAAGAGTGGCTCTGGCTTCCGTCATTGCTGCTCGTCCAAGGATACTCATCCTCGATGAGCCCACCAGGGGCATGGAATACAAATTGAAAAATGAGCTGATGGGCTTTCTGGATGAATATCGGAACCAGGGCAACGCCGTGGTTCTGGTAACTCACGACGTAGAGACAGTGGCGGAGCATGCCGACAGGGTGATACTGCTAAGTGAGGGCAAAGTCGTAGTGGATAATATCAAGCGAGAGGTGTTATCGAAGGCGCTACTATTCTCACCGCAGATCAACCGTCTGGTTCAAGCCTTCGAGAAATACGGCGTGCGCGGGGATATACTGACGGCTGACGAAGCGCTGGAGATAGTGACATGAGGAAGAGTCATATCCTTCTGGCGCTAATACTGGGCATTGGCACAGCGTGTTTCGCCATTCCCATGTTCCCAGCGTGCCCGCTAAACGCTCTTATGAACTGGGGTCTGGTAGCAACCACACTGGTCATTCTCGCCATCATAGCCTTCTTCTTTGAGTTTGAGGCCGCAGCCGTAGGTTCAAAGGAAATAGCTCTGGTCGCGATGCTGGGAGCCGTCTCAGCAGTCTTGAGAGTCCCTTTCGCCGCCATACCCGGCGTGCAACCGTGTACCTACCTGATTATCTGTACCGGGTATGTCTTCGGTCCCGTGGCCGGTTTCATGGTTGGTGCCATAACGGCACTGGTGTCGAACTTCTTTCTTGGTCAGGGACCGTGGACACCGTATCAGATGCTTGCCTGGGGACTGGTGGGAGTCACCGCCACCTATCTCAGGCGATTCAACATGAATACGAAGTGGCTCGTCATCTTCGGCATCGCCTGGGGCTACGTCTTCGGCTGGATAATGAATATCTTCTTCTGGGCATCCTTCGTGTACCCTCTCACTCTCAGGACTTTCATTGTCGCTCAGCTCAGTAGCGTGTGGTTCGACAGCTTTCATGCTGTAGGAAACGCTATCTTCCTTGGAGTCTTTGGTACGAGAACCATCTCCATACTGGAGAGATTCAAGAAGCGATTCAACTGGGAGCTACTGCCTGGCCCCGATGCCTAAGACTCCTGGCCGAAATCCTGCAGATCACGCGGCCAGGCTGAACGCAACGGCAAGGGTTCTGCCTATCGTGTCCCCCGCTCCCCCAGCACCTTGAGGACGTAGTCCATATCGTACTTCGTGTGCGAGGCGGAAACCTGGAACCGTATTTCTTCGTCCCCTCTGGGAACGACAGGATAGCTCAGCCCCGTCGCCAGTATGCCGTTGTCTTTCAGGTATTTGACCAGCTCGATAGTCTTCCCGGTATCCCGGATCATCAGCGGCACAACCGGATGTTCCCCTGCAATGACTTCATACCCCAGATCAATCAAGCCCTTCCTGAAGTAACTCACCATCTCACGCAGGTATTTCATCATCTTCTTCCCCGCATCGCTGTCGAGGATGTCCAGGGCTTTCAGCGCCGCGGCTGCCTCCTGGGCGGTAATGGGATTGGAGTAAATGTAGAAGGGAGCGGTTTCCCTCAGATATTCCACTACGGTGGCATCAGACACGAGGTATCCACCGTTAGTTCCCAGCGCTTTGCCCAGCGTGGCCACCAGTATGTCAATCCTGTCCTCGTGTGTATGCTCCACTGTTCCCCGTCCCGTCTCTCCAATCGCCCCCACCCCATGGGAATCATCCACTATGGTGAGTATGCCCTCCTGGAATTCCGGGTCATACTTCGCTGCCAAATCAGCTATTTCCCGAAGCGGCGCGTAGTCGCCTCTCATGCTGAAGATCCCGTCCGTAACGACTATCAGGCGCATGCAGCTTCCGACGCTTTCCCTGATAGCAGACTCCAGCTCAGTCATGTTGTTATGGCGGTACACTTTCTTGTCCTTCGGCCGCGATAACCTGATGGCGTTGATAATGCAGTTGTGGTTCAGCGCGTCGCTCACCACAGTCGTGTCCTGGGAAATCAACGGGGCTAGTATTCCCACGACGGTGGCATATGCGGAGCTGAATATCATGGCAGCCTCCCTGCCATGAAACTTCGCCAGCCTTTCTTCCAGTTCAACATGCGGCTTGTATGTTCCACTGATGAAGCGGACAGCTCCAGGCCCCACTCCGAACTCTCGCACCCCCTTCTCCTCCGCTTCTATCAGTTCCTGTCTCAGGGGCATACCCAGGTAGCTGTTTGAATTCATTCTGAGGAATTCCTTGTCTCCATAACCCTGTATGAAGTAGCGCGGTCCCCTTTCGCCCTCGGACCCCTTTACCCCCGTTATCACCGTCTCGGCGCCCTTGAGCGAACCTCTCTCCTTCAACTTCCCCAGTTCCCCAGACAGGACTTTCTCTATCTTCTGTAGCGACATGGTCACCTCCCTCAATTTATGTTCGTATGTTCAACTTGGCGGATAGCTTCTCCAGCATATCGCTGGTCATGGATGCCAGGTCGTAATCTGGCTTCCACCCCCACTGTTCACGAGCGGCACTGTCCTCCATCTTGTTCGGCCAGGAGTCCGCAATCGCCTGGCGGACGGGATCAACATTGTAGTCCATAACGAAGTCAGGAATGTGCTTTCTCACTTCGCGTGCTATGTCTTCCGGCTCGAAACTCATGGCGCTTACGTTAAAGGCATTTCTGTATGTCCAATTGCTCGGGTCCGCCTCCATGATATCAATCATCGCCTTCAACGCATCCGGCATGTACATCATGTCCAGGTAGGTTCCCTTCCTCAGGAAACACGTGTATCTCCCGTGTCTGATTGCCTCGTAGTAAATCTCCACAGCGTAATCCGTGGTTCCACCTCCGGGCAGCGTCACGTTGGAAATCAGTCCCGGAAAACGAACACCTCGAGTATCCACGCCGAATTTGCTGTGATAGTAGTCGCAAAGCAACTCGCCGCTAACCTTGGTAACCCCATAGATGGTATTGGGACGCTGGATCGTCTCCTGCGGCGTATTGTCGTGCGGAGTGCTGGGACCAAAGGCCCCAATCGAACTGGGCGTGAAGACGGCGCACTTGTGTTTGCGAGCCACTTCCAGAACATTGTACAAGCCGTTGATATTTACGTCCCACGCAAGCTGCGGCCTGGCTTCCGCTACGGCCGAAAGCATCGCTGCCAGGTGGTAGATGGTGCCTACGTCATACTCCTTCACCACCTTCTCCAGCGTATCCACAGCCGTGCAATCAATGAACTCGAACGGCCCTGAATCGAGCAACTCCTGAGATGGCTTCGTTCTGTGGCCTGTAGCTACCACGTTGTCATTCCCGTATCTCTGCCGCAAAGCCATCGCAAGCTCGGACCCAATCTGGCCGCACGCCCCTGTTATCAAAAGCTTCTTCACGAATGTACCTCCCTGCACCGATAAGTCATAGGTTCAACAGAAAACATCCCCCGTCTTCAAGTCGGCCACCGCAGGATGCCGGCTGCTCTCAGCGTCAGGACTATTTTCAGGCCACCACCTGGTTCTTGAGGATGCCGATCCCCTCGATTTCGACCTCGATCATGTCGCCCACCTTCACAGGACAATGCCCTCCCTCCGGCGTCCCCGTGAACACCACATCACCAGGGCGCAGCGTCATGAAGGCTGAGATATGGCTGATGATTCTCTCGACCGGGAACATCATCTGACTGGTGTTGCCATCCTGTTTCGTCTCACCGTTAACCCTGCCCTTGATGCCGAGGTGGTGAGGATCAAGTCCGGTGACGAGCCATGGCCCCAGCGCGCCGGAAGTGTCGAAACCCTTGGCCCGGGTAAGGCGCCCGTCCTTCTCAAACAGGTCCATGAGTGTGAAGTCATCACCACAGGTGTAGCCCAGAACGTAGTCCAGGGCCTTGTCTTCAGGAACGTTCTTGACCTCCTGCTTCATGACGCAGCAGAGCTCTGCTTCGTAGCGGAGGTCCCGGGACACGGGCGGATAAACGATATCAGCTCCGGGGTCGGCCACCGTAGTTGCCGGCTTGAAGAACAGCGCTGGTTCCTGGGGTATGTCCACCCCCAGTTGCCCGATTGTGCCCATGTAGTTCCGACCACAGGCCACCATTATGCTGGGCTCGGCCGGCGCCAGCAGCTTCACGTCACCAAGCCGGCACAGCTCTTTCCCTTTCTTGAACTCGCCATACAGGTCGCCATCAAGGGAGAAAACCATGCTATCCTCGACAATGCCCCAGCTCACCGCACCCTGCCACCGGAAACGCACAATCCTCATGACTCCTCCTTCTCTGGCCCGTCTTTCTGCTGAGCAGGCCCACAGAACCGATAGCACACCTGCTGCTCGGCGACGCTCTCCCCGCTTGCCCGAACCCCGCCCGGATTGACTGCGACCCGCTGTATTCTAGACTAACGGTCCCCGCCACGCAAGGAATTGAACGCCCAGGTCTGCTAACATACACGGCGAGAACAGACACCAGGAGAGGAGACGCCAGTGAAGACCATAGACCTGCGCAGCGATACCATTACCCTTCCCACTGAGGACATGCGGCGCGCCATATATGAGGCCGAACTGGGAGACGATGTGTACCAGGAAGACCCCACCATCAACCGTTTGGAGGAACAATCCGCCCGCATCATGGGCAAGGAGGCTGCTCTGCTCACTGTCAGCGGTGCCATGAGCAACCTCATCGCCGTCCTGGCTCAGACGCGCCCAGGAGACGAAATCGTCGTGGGCGACCAGGCCCATATGCTATGGTACGAGGTAGGCTCTGCATCCGCCCTGGGAGGAGTGGTAATAAGGACCGTCCCCAACGAGGAAGATGGACGGCTGGACCTGCGGACGGTAGAGCAGACAATTCGAGCGGAGGATATCCACTTCCCCCGCACCACGCTGCTTGGCCTGGAGAATACCCACAACCGCTGCGGCGGCACCGTGCTCACGCCTGAGTACACCACTGCGGCGGCCGAGCTTGCCCACCAGCACGGGATTCGGGTTCACCTGGACGGTGCCCGCATCTTCAACGCCGCCGTAGCCCTCGGTGTGCCCGCCAGTGAACTGGCGGCACCCGTGGACTCGGTATGCTTCTGCCTGTCCAAGAGCCTCAGCGCGCCCGTGGGCTCCCTTCTCTGCGGGACGTGTGACTTCGTAGCCAGTGCCCGCAAATGGCGCAAGATGCTGGGAGGAGGCATGCGCCAGGCAGGAATCATCGCCGCCGCCGGCATTGTTGCCCTGGATGACATGATCGAGCGCCTGGCCGAGGACCATGCCAACGCGCGCCTTTTGGCGCAGGGCCTGGCCCGTATTCCAGCCATAACAGTTAACCCCGACAGGGTCCGCACCAACATAGTGATTTTTGATTTGCCGGCCAGCATCTCCACTTCCGAGTTCATCCAGCGGCTGGGCAGACAGGGCGTCAAAGTCGGCTCTCGGGGAGGGCAGAGAGTGCGCGCGGTGACTCACCGCATGGTCGAAGCCGGGGACATACAAGAGGCGCTCAAGCGCATCGAGCTTGTGGTCAGAGAGATGGAGGCAGCAGCCCGTTGAGAGACTGCGAGAAGAGCTGGATGGTGCCAGGACTTCGCAACCAGGTGGAGCAGCACCAGACAGGGAACAACGCCAGTGAGGATGCCGAAACGGGGCAGCTCAAGTCCTAGTGCGATGGGATCCGCGTTACCGTCCTGCTCCAGATGAATTCCTCTACATTCTCATCTGTCCTGAACTTTCCCCCATCGTAGTGCTCATAATGGACTATCTCCTGCAAGGCTCTGCGAAAAGGAGCCCTCTGTTTCACTGGACGCAGGAATCTGTCCTTGCTCTCCTTTTCTGTGTCCGGATATCCCAGCGGCATGATATGGTCCACCGTGTACACATCGGGAATCCCCAACAAGCTCCTAACTTCCGCCTCGGGTGGCCCTCCCTGTATGGTCGCCCAGGCAGTGGCCAGGCCAAGGCTTGTTGCCGCTAGCTGCATAGCATAGGCGCAGACGGCTAGACTCTGACGCAACAGCACGTTTCTCCTCAGCAGAACAGGGTACGCCTCCTGGAGTCGCCGGTCACCGCAGATCACGATCAAGACTGGCGCCGTGAACAGGTGGGGCTGGACTGCCACCTTGAAGTTGAAGGTCGGGTCTCGCCTCTTCGCTTCCTTGTACAGCGACACGATGCTCCGGGACATCTTCTTCTTTGTTTCAGGGTCTTCCACTACCACAAACTCCCACGGTTGGGAGTTCCCTGCGGACGGCGCATGTCTGGCCGCCTCAAGCACCTTCTCCACCATCTCTCCTGGCACTGGATCCGACCTGAACCTGCGGACGCTTCTCCTATACCTGATAAGTTCCAGAAGACCTTCGTAGTCCACCATCACCTCCCCTGTTTGCGGTGGGTCAGGACGACGGCATCGTTTCCGTCGGTCAACTGTAGTAGGCGCACCCGACCCTGTCAAGGGATTGTCGGTATCTCGCCGGCAAAGCAATACGCCCTGTCCGACATCGTAGTTCTTCGGGCAAGACATGTGCCCTGGTTCTTCTCCCGCCCTGGGTGGGCCGCGAACAAGAGCGGAACTCCTGGCACGGAGCTGGTGCTGTGGTGCTATAATGGGGGCGTTCGTGGAATGAAGGGCCGCGTCGAGATCTATGAAGGGTGGTGCAAGAAGTGCGGCATCTGCACCGCCTTCTGCCCCCAGGACGTTCTGGACACGACAGGGGATGGCTATCCTTTTGTGAGAGCCCCCGAGAAATGCACCGGATGCGGGTGGTGCGAGATAAGATGCCCCGACTTCGCCATCGTGGTGTCACCGTATGAAGAAGAACAAGAGAAATGAGCGGCTCCTCCTTCAGGGGAGTGAAGCCTGTGCCAGGGGGGCCCTTCAAGCTGGCTGTCGCTTCTACGCAGGGTATCCCATTACTCCGGCGACGGAGATAATGGAGGCAATGGCCTGGGAGCTTCCCCGGGTGGGAGGGGTCTTCATCCAGATGGAGGACGAGATCGCCAGCCTGGGAGCGGTGATCGGAGCCTCTCTTGCCGGGGTGAAGAGCATGACTGCCACCAGCGGCCCGGGCTTCTCCCTGATGCAGGAGCACATAAGCTTCGCCTCAATGGCGGAGGTCCCCTGCGTGATAGTGGATGTCATGCGCGGCGGTCCCAGTACCGGGCTCCCCACTCTCGCCGCCCAGGGAGACGTGATGCAGGCCCGCTGGGGAGCACATGGGGACCATCCCGTGATCGTCCTCGCTCCGTCGTCGGTCTACGAGTTCTTTGATCTCACCATCAAGGCTTTCAACCTGTCGGAAAGGTACCGTATCCCGGTAATCCTGGTGGCAGATGAGATGATCGCTCACATGAGAGAGAGCGTCATCCTTCCTCGGGCAGAGGAGAGCGAGCTTGAGGAGAGACCCAGACCCACCGTGCCCCCCGAATGGTATGCTCCCTACAAAGACCCGGGAACAGGAGTCCCTCCCATGCCTGCGTTTGGCGAGGGATACCGGTACCACGTAACCGGGCTGGCCCACGATATTCGCGGCTATCCCACAATCCGCCGCGATGAGGTGGGAGAGCTGATGGCCCGCCTGTTCAACAAGATCTCCAAGGACCTCCACCTGCTGCAATGGTTTGATTCCTGCTACGCTGAAGATGCCGTGGTCACGGTGATCGCCTATGGCTCAGTGGCCAGGCCGGCGCTACGGGCAGTCAAGAGGGGCCGGGAAAAAGGGCTCAAGGTGGGACTCGTCAAGCTAAAGGTGCTCTGGCCCTTCATGCGCCGCACCGTGATGGGATTCCTGGCTACGTCAACAAAGGTGCTCGTCCCCGAGATGAACATGGGACAGCTCTCTCGTGAGGTGAAGAGGGTTAACCAGGGCCAGTGCGAGGTGCTCACCCTGAACAAGGTCGATGGAAGCATGATAACGCCCGGAGAGATACTCGCCAAGCTGGAGGACATATACCCTTGACGGAGACCACCCATCTTATCCACAGCTACCTTCGCTCCTCGAAGAGGTTCCCCCATGTGTGGTGTCCTGGCTGCGGTATCGGCATCCTGATGGGGGCTCTCATCAGGGCCATTGACCACAACCGCTACAGCAAGGATGAAATCGTCCTCATCTCCGGGATCGGATGCTCTGGACGACTTCCCACCTATCTGGATTTCAATACCCTGCACACAACCCACGGCAGGGCTCTCACCTTCGCCACCGGCATCAAGCTAGCAAAGCCATCGCTCAAGGTGATTGTCGTGATGGGCGACGGGGATGCTGCGGCCATTGGAGGCAACCACCTCATCCACGCCGCCAGAAGGAACGTGGATATCACGGCGATAATCGTCAACAATCAGATATACGGGATGACGGGAGGCCAGTCCTCGCCCACCACCCCACTAGGGATGACCACCAGTTCCTCCCGCTATGGGAACCTCGAGCCTGCCTTTGATATCTCCAGGGTCGTGGAGGCGGCGGGAGCAGCCTTCGTGGCGCGCTCCACTGTCTATCACACCCGTCTCCTTGAACAACTAATAGGAAAGGCTCTGCACAAGCGCGGCTTCTCAGTGGTGGAGGTCATCTGCCATTGCGTGACGCACGTTGGCAAGGCGACGCACATGAATTCCGCCGTGGAGATGATGAACTGGCAGAGGGACAACGCCGTCTCAGTGCGAAAGGCCGGCACACTCAGCGCGAAACAACTTGAGGGAAAGATAGTGACCGGTGTGCTCGTGGACAGGGAGGCGCCGACGTTTCACGAGGAGTATGAAAAGCTCGTCGCCAGAGTTGGGGTAGACGATAGTGCGGTATGAGATAAGGCTCGCTGGCAGCGGAGGACAGGGTATTGCCCTGGCCGGAGTCGTCCTGGCCGAGGCCGGGGTACTGGAGGGACATTATGTCGTCAACACCCAGAACTACGGTCCCGAAGCCAGGGGAGGCTCCTCCATCTCGGAAGTGATCTTGGGCGACGTTGAGATAGACTACCCCAAGACGTTGGAGCTGGACCTGTTGCTTGCCCTGAACCAGAAGGCCTGCGATGAGAACCTGTGCGACATGAAGCCACAAGGTCTGGTCATCGTGGATTCCGGACTGGTGGATACGGCGCTCTGGGGAAAGGTGCTGAGAGTCCCTCTTTCCCGAAGGGCACAGGCCAAATTCAATGAACCAAGGTTCGCCAACATGGTAGCCCTGGGGACTCTCGTCCCCTTCTGCCCGTGGGTCTCCTCTCGCTCCTTGAGCAAAGCCATGGCCAATAGAACGCCTCCGAAGACACTCCAAATGAATATCTCAGCATTCCAGATCGGACTCAGGCTCGGTCGCAGGTTAAGGGCGAGCGTCAAGTTTGAAGAGATAGAGGGAGCCATAGAGGTCTAGCCGGGCCAAAGGGGCTCTATGCAAAGCAGGGCCCACCGGTTGCATCCGCGTGGCCCTGCCCGCAACACGCGCTGAGCAGGCAATTCTCCGGAACCTGTCCTCCCACAGACTCATCTTCAACCGATTGCCGAACAGGCTCAACATGGATATCTCGTGGCCGCGCTTGACAAGAGTGTCGGACAGGTTCAAAACATATTCATCACATCCACATAGAAGGCTTCTGGCATCTTGGAAGTAGAGAATTGCAATTCTCATCGAAACAGGTCTCTCCACGCCACGAGAAACGGGTGTGGTCTGTCGCTAATGGTACAACAACGAAGCGGGCGACAAAAGACCAGGCGAAATCGCGCACGTGCCTGAAGAAGCCGCAGACAACGGCGTTGATCCGCCGTTGCTGAGCGGAGCTGCCCTGACCAGCGGTTTCTCCTTCCAGCCCTCGCTATCTGCTGCCAGTGGAAGCAGGAGGCACCCTGTGCTACAATCCTTCACTACACACATGGACTACTTCCTGGGCATAGATGTCGGCTCCGTCAACGCCAAGCTCGTGCTCATTGACAAGGGCGGTGTTGTTGTTCAATCGGACACGGAGAAAATAAGCTCCGGCCCGAGGGCGGCAGTCGGTTCACTGATTGGCAGAATACGCGAGAAGATTGATTCTGACAGCGTCGTGGCCGTTGGCGTGTCCGGTTCGGGCAGGTCGGCCATCCCCAAGGAGCTTGGCTGGATTGACTACAGCAGTTCCCTCTCCGTTGCTTCAGGAGTGCTGCACTACCATCCCGACGCCAGGACCATCATACAAATTGGCGGGCAGACCTCGCTGGTGATAGAGCTGGAAG
>JADFUZ010000061.1 GCA_015222295.1 Chloroflexota bacterium
TGACCCTTAGCCTGAGCTGGCAGCCGACACCGCAGTAAGGGCAAGTGGTCAGCGTGTCGCGGTCAACCAGGCCTTGCCATCGATCGGCTCTCTCCCTCAGTGCGCCGGTAGGGCAGGCATCAACGCAGGCCCCGCAGAATTCGCAGTTGACTTCCTGAAGCGAGTGGTCGAAGGCGGTGCCGACGAGAGCCTTGCCGCCTCGGTAAGTGAAGGAGATAGCTCCTACTTTGCGCACTTCCTGGCACATTCGGACGCAGCGGCCACAGAGAATGCATAGGTTGTAGTCGCGGTCGAAGAAAGGGTTCTCCCTGTCGACGGGGAGATCCTTATAGGTAGGAGGGATAGTCACAGTCTCCAGTCCAATATGGCGCGCGACCCTCTGCAACTCGCAGCTCAGGTTTTTCGGGCAGGTCAGGCAGGAGTATGGGTGTTCGCTCAGAATCAGCTCCATTACGTTGCGCCGGAGTTCCTGCAATCTGGGAGTGTTGGTGTGGACTACCATACCTTCGGTTGCTGGCGTTGTGCACGAGGGGGGAAAACCACGCATCTTCTCAATCTCAACAATGCAAAGGCGACAGGCGCCAAAGGGAGTCAGGTCTGGGTGGTAGCACAGCGCGGGGATATAGATATCGGCTTCTAGGGCCGTCTCTAGGACGGTAGCGCCCTTTCTCGCCTGTATTTCTCTTCCATCAATAGTCAAGGTAACTGTATCCATTCCAATTCTCCTTTGAGCCGAGCTTAGAACCTATTTCGAAGGGCTGACTGGGATCGGTTCCTCGGGAACCTCGATTCGTTGCCCTGAGACCTTGGCAACAGCGCCGAACCGGGGAGGGCAAACATCAAGGCAGGTTCCACAATGGGTGCACTTGCTCTGGTCAACTACGTGAACGAGCCTCTTCCCACCCTTGATTGCCCCGACAGGGCAGTTCCTGAGACAGATCATGCATCCCTGACACTTGTCTGGCAGAATGTAGTAGGAAACAAGATTCTTGCAGACCAACGCCGAGCAGCGTTTGTCCTTAATGTGCTCTTCGTATTCGCCGTGAAAATAACGGAGGGTAGTCAGCACAGGATTTGGTGCCGTGCCGCCAAGGGCACAGAGTGAGCCGTCCCTGATGGTTTCTGCAAGTTGGTGCAGCTTGTCAATGTCGCCATCGCGGCCTTCGCCCTGGGTCACGCGCTCCAGGATGTCGAGCATCTTCCTCGTGCCTACCCGGCATGGGGCACACTTTCCACAGGATTCGGCTTGGGTGAAAGTGAGGAAGAACCTGGCAAAATCGACTATACAGGTGTCTTCATCGGCCACAATGATGCCACCAGAACCCATAATGGAGCCTGCCTGGGCCAGGGTCTCGTAGTCCACTGGGAGGTCGAGATGCTCGGAGGAAAGACAACCGCCGGAGGGGCCACCGGTCTGTACTGCCTTGAACTGCTTGTCGTCGGCGACGCCTCCGCCAATGTCGTAGATGATCTCACGAAGGGTAATGCCAAGGGGAACCTCGATGAGGCCAGTTCGCCGTATCTTTCCCGCCAAGGCGAACGTTTTCGTTCCCTTGCTGCTTTCTGTTCCGTGTTGGGCATACCAGTCTGCTCCCCTCTGCAGGATAACAGCCACAGCAGCGAGGGTCTCTACGTTATTGATGTTGGTTGGTTTGCCCCAGATGCCTGCCTGGGCTGGGAAAGGAGGCCGAGGCCGGGGCATACCCCGTTGGCCTTCGATAGAGGCCATTAGCGCCGTCTCCTCACCGCAGACAAATGCCCCCGCGCCCTCCTTGATTTCTATGTCGAAGGCAAAACCCGAGCCGAGGATGTCTTCACCAAGAAGCGCGTAATCCTTCATCCTGCTGATGGCGATGCGCAGGCGCTCCAGCGCCAGCGGATATTCAGCGCGACAGTAGACGTAGCCGTGTGTTGCCCCTATGGCGCGAGCAGCAATGAGCATCCCTTCCAGCACGGCGTGGGGATCTCCTTCCAGAACGGAGCGGTTCATGAACGCCCCGGGGTCTCCTTCATCCGCGTTGCAAACGAGGTATTTCTCACTGCCGGTAGACCTGTGGCAGAACTCCCACTTGAGTCCTGTGGGAAAGCCAGCACCCCCTCGACCTCTCAGACCCGATCTCTTGATCTCCTCTATGATTTCCTCCGGGCGCATCTTCAGCGATTGGGCGAACCCGCTATAGCCACCAAGTGCAATATAGTGATTTATGTTTACGGGATCGATAGTCCCGCAGTGTCTCAGAATGATGCGGACCTGTGGCTTGAGCATGGGTTGTTCAAAGAATCCTGGGATGCCCTCAACAGCACCTTCGCCAATGGTGCCGAGGGCGAGGTCGGGCCGGGGGTTATCGTTGACTAAGTAGTCTTCGATGAGCTGAGCTGCAATCTCTGGCGTCACATTGCCGTAACAGATGCGGGGACGCCCGGGTTTGGTGATATCGACCAGGGGCTCCAGGTAACACAGACCGATGCAGCCCACCTGCACCACGGTAGCGTCGATTCCGCGCCTAGCCAACTCGTCATTGACAGTCTGAAGAACGTCTAGTGCTCCTGCTGAGCGGCCGCACGTGGCGGCGCCGACAAGAATGCGAGGCCTATCGCTTCTGTCGAATGCTTCCCATTCGACTTTCGCCAGACTCTGAATCTCTTCAAAAGTCATTGCGTCCTCAAGCCTATTCATAGGAAGAAATGGCCTGCTTTGCCTTCTCCGGCGTCACCCTGCTGCAAACCGTATCATCCACGACGATTATGGGGGATAAGGCACAGCAACCGAAGCAAGCTACCCTTTCGAGGTTGAACTTCAAGTCCGGTGTGGTCTGGCCGGCCTCTATGCCCAGTGTTTGCTCCAGGGCTGACATGATCTGTGAGACGCCTCTTACGTAGCAGGAGGTGCCGAGGCAGACCTTAACCGTGTGTCGACCGGGTTTGGTGAAACGGAACTGGCTGTAGAAAGTGGCCACGCCGAATACCTCGCTCTTTGAGATGGCCAGGAACTGGGCGATTTCGGCCACCGCTTCCTCGGGGAGATAGCCCAGTTTTGCTTGAACTGCCTGCAAGATAGGGATGAGGGATCCTCTGCGGCCCCTGTAGGGTGCCAGAACCTCAGCAAGCTCCTCATTCATAAGGCCTCCAAAGACAATTAATTTCCAGACACCGGGTCAAGAACATGAGCCGCGTCAGGCGGGGAAAACAGCCGGTTCTGTGTCAACGTTCTCTCCGCGAGGGCGACGGAATGCTCTGCACCAGCTTCCTGGTGATTGTCGCGCAAATGTCTCTTATGTCCTCGGTGGGGAGATAGTCGGGGATGTTGGCGTCAAACAGCATGCTACAGGAAGGGGGGAATTCCTCATCACCCTTCCATAGAACAGTAGTTATGGGCACCCGAGGGAAAGCCTCGATAGTCACGGATACATGGCCATGACTCGCCCTGCGGCCCCCCAGTTGCGTTGCCGCGTCTACCATGAGATCGGGCTCCTGGCCGAAGCGGTCCAGGAGAGGTCTTAGGGCTAGCTGATGAAACACAGGGAAATAGCTATCGCATCCGGGCAGTTCCCTGAATGTGATGAACCTGCCTGTAGCGGGAGTGCCTTTCGACAGAGTCAGGTAGTGAAGTATGATGATCTTGTTCTTCAGAGGGACCTCCTCCCCGCTACGGAGCAGCGAGATCTCAACATTGGGCAGAGAGACGAGGTGTAACTGATTCAGAAATTCGACGATCACGTTGTTAGCATCTTGGTACCGGGCACCGCTCCTGAGGCACTGCTGTTTGACGTCCGTGGCTGCCAGTTGCTCACACGCGAGCCTGTAGGCAAGCTCATAGCCCTGCTGCCGTATGCCAGGTGACGACGGAGTCTGTTTTTCCATCTAAGCTGCCAGTATGGGCCGCGGCAGAAGACCTGCCGCGTGTAGGATCTCGGGCACTGCGTCCTCCCACTCGATAGCCATCAGGTGAATTCCGGCCACGCCTTCGATCTGGCGTACCCGGTTGATGATATCCACGCAAAGGTTGATACCCTCCCTGGGCACCTGCTCCTTGGGCACGCCCCGGAGGCGCTCAATTGTCTCATCAGGAACATCCATCCCGGGAACATTCGCCTTCATATATCTGGCTGCACCCACCGACTTTATGGGAGCGACGCCAGCAAGGATTTTCGTTCTCTCAGGCAATCCCTTGTCGCGCGCTCGCTTCATCCACTCGGCGAATCTGTCCACGTTGTAGACAATCTGGGTCTGTATGAAATCGGCACCTGCGGTCACTTTCTTGGCGAGGCGAATTGTCCTGAAGTCAAAGGGGTCGGCAAAAGGGTTAGCCGCTGCCCCTATGAAAAGACGCGGCTCAACCATCATCTCCTCACCGCACTGGAATTTTCTCTCGTCTCGCATCTCCTTCACCATCTTGACAAACTGGATGGAGTCGAGGTCAAAAACCGCCTTGGATTGAGGATGGTTGCCAAACTTGATGTGGTCGCCTGTCAGACAGAGGATATTGCTTATGCCCAGTGCCGCCACGCCCAGGACATCCATTTGAATGGCAATTCGGTTCCTGTCTCGACACGTCATTTGGACTATCGGGTCCAGTCCCTCCTCCTTGCCCATGAGGCAGGCGGCCCAGCTTGCCATCCGTACGACCGCGGTTTGTCCGTCGGTGACATTGAACGCGTCAACGCTACCCTTCAGTATCCTTGCCTTTCTTCGGATCACTTCGGGGTCAGCGCTCTGTGGAGGTCCCAGTTCACCTGTCACCGCAAACTGTCCAGCCTCCAGCACTCTCTCCAGGTTACTTCTTGTCTTTATGAACGACCTCCGAGGTGGATTCTGGGGTGAAGGAATCTTGGTGCTGGCAAATGCAGAATTCTATCTTATTGGAACAGGGCGTATCAATAGGGCGAAGCTTCCGCCCTGTTGTTGCGGAAACAAGTTTTCTCTTCCGGTGTTTCTTGGAGGCATCAGAGCGTAACTCTGGAGAGGGGGTACTCTCCATCCTCAGTCCCTCTGCTGCATCGTGTAGCCTGCCTTCGTCAGAATCTCCCTCACAGACACGACGGCGGGCGAATTTTCGGGCAACTCCAGAAGAGATCTTCCCTCAAGGTTATGCTGCTTCACGTTGGGGTCAAAGTCCAGTTTCCCCAGGTAGGCGTTCCCTGTATCCTGAAAGTACTCTTGCGCCTCCTGAGTGAATCTGTGGTTCCCTACAAGGTAGAAATTCTTGTAGCTGAACTTCAATTGTCCGGTGATGTCCTTGACCCTTTGTATGTGCTTCACGGACTTGTCGGACGGGTCCAGAATGACAAAAAGATCGTCTATGTCCGCCGCTACCTTGCGGTTCAGGTGTTCCAAGCCCGCAGGTGAGTCAACCAGCACGGCTTCGTAGTTCTTGGAAAGGAGAGGGATGAGGTCTCGGAGCGCTGCATCCGGAGCACAGTAGCAGCCGACAGTGAACTTCGTTCCCAGGGTGAGCAGATCGAATTCCGGACTACGGTACAGGCAATCGTCCTTGACCACGGGCCGCAGTACATTGGGCAGAGAAGCGTAGCCCGTGCGACCAACTCCTCTGTCCTGCTTCATGATGTCGTGCAGTGCACTTGAAATGGTCTTTTTCCGTGTTTCGTTCCAGTCCACTCCGAGCATGTCAGCCAGGCTTTCGTCAGGGTCGAGGTCTATGAGCAACTTCGGTGGATCCAAGTACCTGCTAGCCAAAGCCACGAAGGTTGATTTTCCCACCCCTCCCCTGCCAGTGGATACGGCTATCCTGCCCACCTTATCGGTACCCCGCCTTGGCCAGGATTCTCTGCACGGACACGCAAGCAGGTGAGTCCTCCGGCAACTGCAGCAGAGACCTCCCCTCCAGATTGTACCTCTCCACATTGGTATCATAGTCCACTTTGCCCAGGTAGACTTCGCCGCTGTGGCGCAAGCGCTCTTCTGTCACGTCATCGAATTCATAGTCCGCCACCAGGTAGAAGTGGCTGCATCTCATTCCCACCTGCTTGATGATGTCCCTGATCCTTGCTACGTGTTTCAAGGATTTCTGAGAAGGGTCGCAGAGGACAAACAGGTCATCTATGTCTGATACTATGTTCCGATTCAAATGCTCAACTCCGGCTGGTGAATCTACCATCACGTTGGTATAGCTCCTGGACAGCTTGGAAATGGTTTTCCTCAGCAAATCATCTGGAGCGCAGTAGCACCCCTCGGTGAGCTTCGTTCCCAAAGTGATGAGGTCAAACTTGCGCCCCTCGTAGAGGGAGTCGCTCCATAGCAGGGATTCCATTAGATCATGTGTCGTAGTCGCAGGGCTTACGTTGCTCTTCCGCTTGGCAATGACGTCGTAGAGCACTTCGCAGACTGTCCGTTTCCCTTCCCTGTGGAAATCCGCTCCGAGCATATCAGCCAGACTGAGATCGGGGTCAAGATCGATGAGGAGTATTGGAGGTCTCAGGTACCTGGCACTCAGAGCGACAAAGGTTGATTTACCCGTTCCTCCTCTCCCGGTAGAGACAATCTTCCTCGGCATACTTATCGCACATCCCTTCTATGATCGTTCTCAGGAGAGGACAAGTTACATGTGAAAGCTACCCTGCCGCTTTTGCTATGCCCCTTTCCTTGGCCATCGCGTCTTCTGGAGGGAGTTGAGTGATGGGCGAGAGCTTCACTACTGCATCGTACTCAGGGGGGCAGAGATCCAGACAAGTACCGCAGTTGACGCACTTCTCCTGGTCAATGTGCTTTATTTCCCCGGCACCTCCCTTGATGGCCTCAGTGGGGCAGGTCAGTACGCAATGCTCACATGACCTGTCACACTTGTCAGGCAGGATGTAGTATGCAGTGAGATTGGTGCACACTTTCGCTGGGCACCTTTTCTCCAGGACATGTGCTTCGTATTCGTCTCGGAAGTAGCGGATGGTGGTGAGGACCGGGTTGGGTGCAGTGCGCCCCAGGCCGCAAAGCGCTCCTCCTTTGACGTCTCTTGCCAACTCAAGGAGAGATTCAATATCTTCGAGGCTACCGTTGCCGGCGCAAATGTCTTCGAGTATCTTGAGCATCTGTATAGTCCCCAATCGGCATGGGGTACACTTGCCGCATGATTCCTTTGTGCTGAAGTCAAGGAAGAACCTGGCA
>JADFUZ010000062.1 GCA_015222295.1 Chloroflexota bacterium
AAGCTATATCACCGGGCCTGAGGTCGTCAAGGCGGTTACGGGTGAGGAGGTCACCCTGGAGGACCTGGGTGGTGCCATGGTAAACGCCGCCAAGAGTGGCAACTGCCACTTCGTCTACGATAGTGAGGAAGAATGTTTTCGGCAGGTGCGCAGGTTGTTGACCTTCCTTCCTCAAAGCTACAAGGAAAAGGCGCCCTGCGCGGATACCGGGGATGCCGCTGACCGCACGGATGAGGAGCTACTTCACATTGTTCCGGCGAACCCGGCTCAACCGTACGACATGAGGCAAATCATACAGAAGGTAGTGGATGGTGCTGATTTCATGGAGGTACATCAGAGGTTTGCCCGCAATTTCATTGTTGGCTTTGCTCGTCTTGGGGGGGAGACCGTGGGTATTCTGGCGCAACAGCCCATGCATATGGCGGGTGTGTTGGATATCGATGCTTCTGACAAGGCGGCCAGGTTCGTCCGGGTTTGCGATTCCTTCAATATCCCTCTGGTCACCTTTGTTGATGTACCGGGATACATGCCGGGAACTGACCAGGAATTCAGGGGCATTATCAGGCATGGCGCCAAGGTTCTTTTTGCCTACGCAGAGGCGACTGTGCCCAAGGTGAGCGTGGTCACCCGCAAGGCGTATGGGGGGGCGTATGTTGCCATGAGCAGCAAGGGGTTGAGAGGAGACGTCTGCTATGCGTGGCCTACGGCGGAGATCGCTGTTATGGGGCCCGAGGGAGCGGTCAATATCGTTTACCGCAATGAAATCAAGGAGGCTGAAAACCCGGCCGAGACGAGACAGAGGCTGATTCAGGAGTACAGGGACAAGTTTGCCAATCCCTACGTGGCAGCATCCAGAGGATATATTGATGACGTCATCGACCCCAGGGAGACACGTCCCACGCTGATCGCGGCGCTGCAAATGCTGAGGGACAAGGATGTGTCCAATCCGCCCAAGAAGCACGGCAATATTCCCCTTTGAGCGGTTTGACAACCACAGCCAGGAGTCTGCGCGGCAAGTAACTTGTTGACAGGAGGTACTACGCTTTGACGGATAGTAAGAATCCAGTGAAGATCACCGACCTCACGTTTCGTGATGGGCATCAGTCTCTGCTGGCCACGAGGGTGCGGACCGCGGACCTGGAAGCTATTGCTCCAGAGATGGACAAAGCTGGGTTCTGGTCTATGGAGGTCTGGGGTGGGGCTACGTTTGACGTAATGACCCGGTTCCTGAATGAGGACCCCTGGGAGAGGGTGCGGGTGCTGAAGAAACTGATGCCACACACGCAGCTTCAGATGCTGCTTCGGGGGCAGAACCTGGTTGGCTACCGTCACTACGCTGACGACGTGGTTGTTGCCTTTGTTCATCACGCCGCAGACTGTGGCATCGACGTGTTCCGCGTCTTCGATGCCGTCAATGACGAGCGGAACTTCGAGACTGCCTTCAAAGCCATCAAGGACTGTGGCAGGCACATCCAGGGCACACTGTGTTACTCGCTCACCGAGCAGAAACTGGGCGGGCCTGTGTACACTGTCGATTACTACGTCAATAAAGCCGTCGTCATTCAGGATATGGGAGCGGATAGCCTGTGCATCAAAGATATGGCCGGGCTTATCGCCCCCGACGATTCTTACGAGTTGGTCCAGGCCCTGAAACAGGCCTTGAAGATACCGGTTTGCCTTCATAGCCATTTTACCAGTGGCATGGGTGCCATGAGCCTCCTGAAGGCGACGGAAGCCGGAGTAGATATCGTTGATACCTGTCTTGCCCCTTTTGCCCTGCGCACGTCCCATCCGGCAGTGGAGCCGATGGTAGTAGCTCTCCGCGGCACTCCGCGGGATACGGGGCTTAGCCTGGAGCATTTCCTCAAACTGGACGAGTACTTTGAAACCATTGCTCCGAAATACCGTGACTTCCTGGCCAGAACCAGGATGTCGGTGATTGACACCGGGGTCCTGTGGCACCAGATTCCCGGTGGCATGTTCAGCAACATGGTGGCTCAGCTAAGGGAAGCCAATGCCCTGGACAGATTGAACGAAGTCTATGCTGAGCTTCCGCGAACTCGGAAAGAGCTGGGATATCCCCCTCTGGTTACGCCTACCAGCCAGATTGTGGGCACTCAGGCGATTAACAACGTTCTCTTTGGTAGATACGAAGTCATCTCCCAGCAGGTCAAGGATTATGTGTACGGCCTGTATGGCAAGGCGCCTGCCACTATCGACCCGAAAATACAAACAAGGATTCTGAAAGGCTATGAGAGAGGCGAACAGCCGATCACGTGCCGGGCTGCCGACGTACTGGAGCCTGAACTGGACAAGGCCACGGAAGCGACCAAAGACATCGCCAGGGACATCGGTGATGTCCTTGCTTACGCTCTCTACCCTACGACCGGAATGAAGTTCCTCCGGTGGAAATACGGCCTGGAAGAACCGCCGCCCGAGACGAAGGCAAGAACCCTGGAAGACGTCGAACGGGAGGACGAACTCATAGCCAGAATCAAAGCGGGAGAATTGGTTGAGAAGGGGACGGAGGCCGAGGTGGCTCCCGCCCCGGTGACCGAAGAGGAGGTGAAGGAGGAGATGGCGGGCGGTGGCACTCCCTTGCTGGCACCAATGGCAGGGACAGTCATACGCTATCTGGTGGAAAAAGGAGATGAGGTCAAAGAGGGTGATGGCATGGTGGTCCTGGAGGCGATGAAGATGGAGAATGTCTTGCCCGCTCCCGTAGCTGGCCGCGTGAGTACCCTGAATTACGAAGCTGGTGACAAGGTGAATGCCAACAGCGTGCTGGCGACAATCGCATAGTTAGATGGGTAGGACGCTAGCGGAAAAGATCCTGGGGGACAGATCAGGAACTGATGCCAGGGCTGGAGACATTGTTGTTGCCACAGTCGACCTGGTCTTTGTACAGGATACTTCGGGCCCTTTGACCGTAAGGCAGTTCAGGAAGCTTGGCTTGCCAAACGTGGCGCAGCCCCACAACTCAGTCATCTTCCTCGATCATGCCGCTCCGAGCCCGGCGCGCCAGCTTTCCAACGACCACATGCTGCTGCGTCGCTTTGCCAGTGACACCGGGTGCCTCATCAGTGACGTGGGCGATGGAGTATGCCATCAGTTGGTAGCGGAGCGCTTTGCCAGACCTGGAGACGTTATTGTCGGTGCTGACTCGCACAGCGTTACCGCCGGCGCTCTGGGAGCTTTTGCTACCGGGATGGGCTCCAGCGATGTGGCGGCGGTCCTGGCTCTGGGCAAGATCTGGTTTCTCGTGCCTGAGACTCTTTTCATCAACCTGAAAGGCGCCTTTCCCCGGGGAGTGTATGCCAAGGACCTGGCGTTGTACTTGATAGGCAAGATAGGAGCGGATGGTGCTACCTACAAGGCCCTGGAGTTCGGTGGCGACGGGCTGTCCCATCTGACTATGCCTGAGCGCCTCACCGTGGCCAACATGACTGTCGAGGCGGGGGCCAAGGCGGGCCTGTTCCCCAGCGATGGGGTCACTCAGCGT
>JADFUZ010000063.1 GCA_015222295.1 Chloroflexota bacterium
AATAAATCGCGTCAATACTTCGGTAAGGAATTGATAGACAGGGATATGAGTATTCCCGGTCTGTGGCGAACGATCATGTCGAGCCTTCTCCGCCATCCTTTCTGCGGACTGATGTGGGTCTTATGCTACGCAATAAGTAGGATCGAATTTGCGCGCAGGTTTGATTTTGAGAGATACGAACGCGGTTTCTTCTGGACGAAATCCAGACTCCTGAGAATCCAGACCAAAGATGTTGTTGGCGCAGAAGCACCGGGAAATCCAAGGCAAAGCGGAAAGCAGGCATAACTGGTCTTCAGATGGGTATCCTGAGTTGAGCGGGTTGAAACGGGAAATCCTGGACAGTAGCATGCCATCTTTACCATCCATTCGTATCATCATCGGAGTTTTTTTCTGTTGCGGTAGCCATTGTTGCTTCCTCCTCCCGGCCCTTAGTACGTTTTGAAAGATTCTGCTAACAGCGCTTTAGGAATGAACAACCATTACCAAGAATATCAGCTCATCTGTGGTGCTATTCTGTTTACAAGGAGGGAATTTCTGTTAGGCATTGCTGGTCTTGAGTTCATGGGCCGAGATATCCAACCAACTGAGAAGGATGCCATTCTGTTTGTTGATTGAATATAGGAAAACTAACAGAAACTACAGTTCTCTTTCGAAGGTGGAGTACTTCTGCTTGGCCCTGAATCCAACCTTCTCGTAGAGTCCAACGGCTTTCGTTGGGTTTTGATCGTCCACACCTAGCATGGCCTTGGTCATGCCCTTGGCCTTCAGGGCCTCCAGGCCATGCAACATCAACCTGGTTCCTATGCCTGTTCTTCTACACTTCTTTAGAACCCCTATGGTGAAGATGTCCCCGGACTTCACGTTCTTCTCCAGGTTGTATTTCTCGTCTATGCCAACACCGATGTAGCCGACGCTCTCGCCGTCGAGGATGGCGAAGAAGATCTCTTGTTCCGTGAAGTATAGATCCGAGAACAGAAATTGACGTACCTCCTCGACTGTGGGTGGACGGAAGTTGAAGTGTTCTTCGAATGTTTCATTCCATAGCCGGGTCAGCAGCCCTATGTCCTCTTCATGGTGTTTCTGGAGAGGTCTCATGGTCAGCTCTTTGCTCTCACCGATGTTGTGTGAAACGTTTGCCAGGTCCATCTCCATCATGCTGAACACCCGAACTTGGCTGAACCCGAATCCCTCCAGAAGCTCTATGTAATCCCGCCTCTCGGAATCAGCCTGTGCCTGCGCGACTGTCATACCGCGGGCCCTGAGTTCACTGAGGGCCGTCTCCACTAGCTGTCGTTCGATTCCGCTACCGCGAGATTCCGGGATGACGTCGAAACGGATGAATCCCTTCCTCTCCTCTCTCAGCTTGTCCACATTGGCGTGCACCACACCGACAGGCCTTCCATCAAGCTCTGCGATGAACCTTCCCTCCGAATCGAAACTTGGTTCTTCCTTCTCTTGCAGGAGCATCTCTTCCGTCGTGATGGCTCTCCAGTCCTCACGGTCTTTGCGGGAAGCGTTCAGCACCTCGACCCAGACGGGCTCATCTACATTCTGTACGAAGCGTCGCATATTCAGCATGATCGGTTACCTCCGGAGTTCTGAGATTCAAGCGCACCGTGAACCGAAACGTTGCTCGCCTCACACGTGCACGCCTTGCAGCACTATCTTGAGCGGACGCGGTATCTCCCAGGAGTAACTGGCAGTTGCTTGCCAGGCGCCATTGTAGCAAAGGCACAGGAATCTTTCTACTCACCAAGTGCCGAAGGCAATCCTTGGGCAGTTACTTACTGGATTGGCCAGTGTTGTCTGGCGGCAGTGGATTGCCGACCCTGTGGCATTGGACGAAAGAAGGGGCGTGAGCGAGCGATCAGATCTGCTTAGCGGCCGAGCAGGCGCAGAGCTCCCCATAGCTGCCAATGATAACTTCTGGTGTGTGCGAAGTCGACAGGCTGGCCTCCGTCAATCAAGAGTGGCTCCGTCCTCAAGCAGCGGGTCCGGGTGAGGCGCGACTACTGGGGCTTCATTCCACATACCGCTGTGCTTCTGCAGTTGATACTCGCGGTATAGCCAGAATCCCGCTACAATGGCACCACAGCCGTCTGAAATCGGAACAGAAAGCCAGACGCCGTTCAGCCCCATGAAGCGTGGCAGGATGAGCACTGCCGGGATGAAGAAAGCCAGCTGACGAGCCAGGGAAAGGGCAATAGCCGTCCACCCCTTGGATAGCCCCTGAAAGGTGGTAATGAACATGATAGCTGGACCGATTAGAATGAGGGCAGCGATGACTATACGCATGGCAGGCACTGCAATAGCCAGCAATTCAGGGTCATCATTGAAGAGAGCTACGACCTGCGGTGCGAGAATCGCCAGCAGCACAGTGGCAACACCCAGCATTGCGGCAACCATTAACGAAGCTTGCCTGACGGCTGACCACAGGCGCTCCCAGAGGCGTGCCCCGAAGCAGAAGCCTAGAATGGGCAGAAGACCATGGGCAACACCGATGATGGGCATGAAGGCGAGATCGATAACACGTATCCCGATTCCCAGGGCCGCCAGTGCCATGGATCCGAAACCGGCGACTATACGGTTGAATATGGTGAAAACGATGGTCTCCGTCAGTAGCATCAGAATCGAGGGCAGGCCTACACGATAGATTTGCGCTATGATGGACAGGTTGGGCCTGAGATGATGCAGCTTCAACCTGTAGGCGGATCTACTCCCGATCAGATAGTAGCAACTGAGCCCGGCAGCGAGTCCGCCGGATATGGTTGTTGCCAACCCTGCACCACCAATGCCCATCTCCGGGAAAGGTCCCCAACCGAAAATGAGGAATGGGTCAAGGATGGCGTTGACAACAGCGCCAGCAACGGTAAAGATCATCGGCTTGACTACCTCGCCTGAAGCGTGGAAAACATTGCGTGTCATCAATCGAAAGAGAATGAACGGTGTTCCCCAGCCAAAGAAGACCAGATACTCCGACGTCAGCGACGCAATGTCCGTTGTCGCTCCAAGTAGGCCAGCTATGTGCTTGCCGAAGAACACACTGGCCACCACAAAAACCACCCCGAAGATAACAGTCAAAGGAAAGACCTGCCCGGCCACCTGGTTAGTCGCTTCAATGTTTCTCTCACCGAACCGCCGCGACGCCAAGGCGTTGGCGCCGACGCCCGACCCGACACCGATGGCCACAATGGCAATATAGAATGGAAACGTAATAGTTGCAGCGGCAATCGCCTGATAGCTGAGCTGCCCCAGCCAGAAGGTGTCAGCTAGGTGATAGAGAGAGATGGTTACCATTGACGCGATGCTCGGCCCGCTAAGGCGGAAGAGCAACTTGCTCAGCCGTTCTGTGCCAAGACGTGCCGTACTCTCGTGAAGCTCACTCGGTTCTTCTGTTTTCATTCTATCTGAAGCCAACCATCATAACACGGATATCGGCTATTTGGCGCAGTACCCTGATACTGCCAAGAGCCAGGTGAGAGTATCGGTGCTTCTCACCACTCTACTGTTTCTCGGGTATGCTACTTCTGCCCGTCATAGCGCTGCAAGCTATACAGTCTGTATGAATGCGCCGCCAGGAGAAACACTGATTTCTGTTGCGATTACGATGGTTTTCCTTGCGACAATCCCCACCCCTGTGCTGACGAAGTCTCAGAAACACCGCACAACACCAGAGTTTTCAGTCTGTGCTTAATCAAAAAGATGGGGCTGGAAAACTGGGCCAAGACCAAGGCAAGAGGTGCGGGGAACACTCGTTTCGGAGCGCAGTTCAAGCTCTGGGCTAGCCGAACATCCTGAACCGCTGTGTCAGTGAGAAACATGCTTAGAGTATGGGAATGCTCTCCCTTCAACTCAGAGCGATAGCACTCTGCCTGCTGCGCCATTTCCTGTGCCGCTCTCTCCCCCTCAAAGGCTCACAATCAGGGCAGTATTCGTTTGGTCTGCCCCGCGTGCCCTCAGGCTTAGCCAGCGCTACACCGCACCTACGGCAGTGAATGGTGCCGTCACTGTCCCTGATGTCAGCCCTCTTCTGGCGGTTCTGTCGCAGCTGCTCATATTGGAGAATGGCCCTGACAGTCTCTATGTCTAGCTGTATGTAGCAATCATATCTCCCAATCAACCCACAGGCCGTCATGTCTCGGATGTCATCTGCACTGACTTGCCTGTAGGCACCGGGCATCACTCTAGTGAACCACGCGGCAAACTCTTCAGGCTTGACTATGAGTCTCATGTTGTCAGCGCCTTTTCCTGTGGAGGAGAGGCTGTAAATGCGGCTTGTCGTTAAGTAGCTGTCGTGTTAGAGTTCTCAATGGAATTTGTGTGTGCAATTTGTTTAGAATAATACAGAGCTAATCCATGCAAGGAGCATCGAGCGAAGGAGGTAGCAAATGCCGGAATTGAGTTGGGCCACCGTAGTCACTTGGTTGATAGACCATGGCATCCGCATCCTTATCATAGTGGTGGTGGGAGCTGTGTTATGG
>JADFUZ010000064.1 GCA_015222295.1 Chloroflexota bacterium
ACGGATTTTGAGAACGAGGGACACGCGACTCGCGGGCAGAGCCCTCGTGAATGAATCTCATCTGATCCATGACCGCTCTGGTGCCACGACACATAGAGGCGAAGGCTCCCAGGAGGATGAGCGATTGCGTCACTCAGCCCGCAGTGCTACAGTTCCTGACGTCAGACAACGTCAGTGAGCGGTGCCGACGACGTCAAACATTGAGAGGAAGTCTGTGGGGCACAGAAGAAACGAACCCTCTGACCTGGCGTAGAGTCCATCAAGTCCGACTCTCATAATTGAAGGAAATGCTTACTACAGTTATAGGAAGTTATCCACTGAGCTACGACGAGCTTGGGAGACAGGCCATAGTCAGATCGGTGAGAGACCAAATGGACGCGGGGATACATCTGGTCTCCGACGGCCAGACACGATACGACATGGTGGAGTATTATGCCAGAGCCATAGAGGGCTACCGTTACGATGCAAAGAGCTTCATTGTCGGAAAGATAGGCAAGGGAAACCCTCAAACGCTCTTGGACGATCTGCGGATTGCGAGGGCAGCAACTCCCCACGTGAAGGGAATCATCACGGGCCCGGTGACGCTTGTGTTCTCTTCACAAATCAACGGCTATTACAAGGGATACCGGGATGCCGAAGTCTACCTTGACACAGCCAGGGCTCTCCTGGCCATTGCTCAGGCCCTCGAAGAAAACGGCGCAGAATGGATACAGATTGATGAGCCATTCCTTTCAGTGGGGGCACCTATGGAGATTGCTCGACACGCTGTCGAGAGCATAGCACTCAACTTGAAAGTTCCCGTGGCACTGCACGTCTGCGGAAAGGTCACGCCGATATTCGAGCAGCTCCTGCAATGGAACGGGATAACAATGCTTTCCCATGCATTCATGGGCGATGACAACACGGAGCTACTCGGACTCGACGACCTCCATTCTTCAGACAAGATGCTCGGATTGGGCTGCGTTGATACCAAAAGCAACAGAATCGAGGATGTCACAGAGATACAGAAGCTGATAGCACTGGCACTCAAGAACATACCGGAGGAAAGGCTCGCCGTCCATCCAGATTGCGGGCTCAGGCTTCTTCCCAGAGAGGTTGCCTCTGAAAAAATGAGGAGGATGGTCCTCGCCACGCACAGGGCGCTTGAACTCTGACTGCGCTCTGTAAGCGCCACATCAGACCCCTCGAGGCTGGAGCGAACGCCGAGCGACACTCCACAAACGGGTGGGCTTGCTGGCAGGGCTTTGCTCGGCCTACAGGTTGACTTCCTCCTCATCGCCGCAAGGAGACCTCCCGCCACCCAACGCAAGACCAGCTTTCGACAACCAGCCAACTGCCAGATCATTCAGGTCCCTAGATACCCCCTTGACAGTTTGACAGGCCCTGTGTCAAATTATCATGTCCCAAGTAATCGAGCTGAAGCGGGTGACCACGTAGGCGACGGCCGAAAGGAACGAAGTGGAGGTGAGGTCACTTGGGGCATTTCTTCGACACAGACCGCATCACACTCCCCCCTCGCACATAGTATATCCACACGCTTACTGAACGGCGCGCGCGGGTACCAAATCCGGCTTCACCTCACTAGCCCCCTACCACATCCTCACCTGCGGCCCACCCGCCAATTCAATACTCCACCGTCGCAACCTGGATACCTTCCACAGTGGCAACCACATTCCTGACGGAAGCGTCCAGCAAGCAGGCGCACGAAATGCTACAATCTGTCCGGCTTCGCATCGGGGGAAGTGTCGGAACTGGCAGACGAGCATGATTTAGGATCATGTGCCGAAAGGCGTGGGGGTTCGAGTCCCCCCTTCCCCACTTAGAAATAGAAAGAGTTGGGGGCTGTGCTTCGCACATATAGGCTCCCTCCGGTCGAAACACTAATAAGGACTATAGTTATC
>JADFUZ010000065.1 GCA_015222295.1 Chloroflexota bacterium
ACCGGGGCTGATTTCGCAGAATGGCACGCGTGGCTGAGCCGATAGCCAAGCTAGTTGAGGCGCTTGGAAAGTTGCCCGGAATCGGGCCAAAAAGTGCCCAGAGACTAGTCTATCATTTGCTGCATACTCCGAATGAGGAAGTGAAAGGCCTGGCGGAGGCGATCTTGACTCTCAAGGAGAAAATCGGTCTTTGTTCAATTTGTTTCAATATTGCCGACTGCGATCCGTGCCCTGTCTGCCAGGACAAAGAGCGAGATCATTCGAAGATATGTGTTGTGGAGAGGCCCTCCGACATCGTTGCTTTGGAACGGACCGGGAAGTACGGGGGTGTTTATCATGTGCTGCACGGGACTATCAGTCCTGGGGGGGGCATAGGGCCTGAGCAGCTGAAGATAAAGGAGCTTGTGGCTCGCCTTCAGGACGGTTCGGTAAGTGAAGTCATTCTGGCCACCAACCCCAATTTGGAAGGTGAAGCCACAGCTATGTACCTGCGGCGGATGGTCTTGTCTCCCGACATGCGGGTTAGTCGTCTGGCCCGGGGCCTGCCTTTCGGTGCCGACCTGGAGTATGCCGATGACATGACTCTAGGTCAAGCCCTTGAAGACAGGAGGGAATTCTAGAAGGGTGGTGGATGGGAGCGCCTCGCAGTTACCGAACTCAGGCTGTCATCATCAAGCAGTTCAAGCTTGGCGAAGCTGACAAGGTTCTCACCATCTATACGCCCGAATTCGGCAAGCTGAGGGCAGTGGCGAAGGGGGCTTGTCGGCCGGGAAGCAAACTGGGTGGTAATGTGGAGCCCCTGACTCACAGCTCGATGATGTTGGCCAGGGGCCGTAACCTGGACATAGTCACTCAGAGCCAGACCGTTGATGTTTTCCCGGAGTTGAAGAGCGACCTGTGGGGTATGGCCTGCGGTCTCTACGTTCTCGACCTTGTTGACTGCTCTACCGTGGAAAACAACGAGAATCGCCCTGTGTTTGAGTTGCTGCTCAGCGCGTTGAAGTGGTTGGGGCAATCCGGCGACAAGGAAATCGTGTTGCGCTATTTTGAGCTGCAACTTCTCGGCTATCTCGGCTATCGTCCTGAGCTGTACAACTGTGGCATCTGCGGCTCACCCATCAAAGCCGTGGTCAACGTCTTTGGCTTCGACCAGGGTGGAGTCTTGTGCCCTCGTTGCGGCGGGAAAGAGACTGCCTCCCGTTCTCTTTCGGTGGACGCTCTGAAAACCCTTCGTCTGTGGCAAGACTGTGACTATGCTACCGCCAGGCGGGTGGTGCTGAAACCGCAGTTGGCTTCAGAACTGGAGCAGGTGATGCAGGGGTATATCAGATGTCTTCTGCAACGAGAGGTCAGATCGGTGGCTTGGCTGCATGAGCTGAGGAGGACGGAGGCGTGTTGACAGGGAGCATCTCAGGAACTAAAATCCCACGGCCACCAAGACTGGTTTGATGATGGTAAAAGTTCACCTTGGACGCTAGCTGGCATCCCAAACCGGGCGACAAGTTCGTTCGCCGTCCCCGAGCCAAGGCACATCCGCTGAAGCGAGTCCTGGGGGTGTTTGGCCTGTTCAGCGCTGGTTACGGCAATGTCGGCTCATCTATCTACTACGCTTTGGGCCTTGTGGCCCTAATTGCAATGGGGGCGACTCCTGTTGTCCTGCTTATTGCTGGTGTCTTCTTCATCTTCACTGCTCTATCCTATGCTGAAGGCACGGCTATGATACCCGAAGCTGGTGGTTCGGCCAGCTTCGCGCGCCGGGGATTTAATGACCTGCTTGCTTCCACCGCCGGTTGGGCGCTGGCATTCAGCTACATTGTAACGATTGCCATTTCTGCTTACGCTGTTCCCTCCTACCTGGGGTATTTCTGGGCACCACTGAAGGAGTCGGCCGCCGTGGGGACACTGGCCGCCATGGGAATCGTGTTCTTTCTCATGTTGCTCAACGTGGTTGGTGTTAAGGAATCATCAATCCTGAATTCTGCTTTCGCCGTACTGGATGTGGTTACGCAAATACTCATCATAGTGCTGGCGGTCTTGTTCGTTTTCGATTCGCAAGTCCTGTTTCAGCGGATTGAGGCCTACTGGCCGTCGTGGTCTGAATTGGTCTTTGGCGTTGCGGTAGCGACCATAGCTTATACGGGGGTTGAGACCATATCGCAACTGAGTGAGGAGACCAAGCGCCCCACCGTGAATGCTCCCCGGGCTCTGATCCTGATGATGATTGTTGTGCTGATACTGTTCAGTGGCATAGCCGTAGCTGGGTTCTCGGCTATGACGCCTCCGGAGATGGCCTCTGAGTGGGCCAGGGATCCCATAGCCGGCATTGCCCACTCTTTCTCTGCGATTATTGTTCCAGAAGAGGTTGCCGCCGGATTGTCAGCAGACCCGGATGTTGTTGTCGTTATTGCTGCGCTACTAAGCGGTACCCTCAAGTTTGTGCCAGTGCTGGTGGCGATACTGGCAGCGACGATTTTGATCATCGCCACCAATGCCGGGCTTATGGGAATCTCCCGCTTGACATTCTCCTTAGGAAGGTTCCAGCTTTTGCCGCTGGCTTTATCCAGGGTTCACCCCAGGTTCAAGACGCCCTACAGGTCCGTAATCCTATACGCTCTTGTGGCAATCTTGCTTCTCGTGCCTGGCTTCTTTGCCAGTGACGTCTTTGTCAAACTGGGTGGTCTGTATGCCTTCGGTTCATTGCTGGCCTTCGCGCTGGCGCACGCCTCCATAATCAGACTGCGAGTGAAGTGCCCTGAGATGCCTCGGCCCTTCAAAGTGAGGGGCAATATCTGGCTTAGAGGTCACGAGTTGCCCATAACGGCTGTTCTGGGAGTGATCGTTACAGCGGTTATCTGGGTGATAGTGGTAATAGTGCAGCCCTACGCCAGGTGGGTTGGTTTTGGCTGGATGGCGTTTGGACTCACCGTCTATATTGTGTTTCGCCGGCGGAAGAATTTGCCCCTGGTGAAAGTGGCGCCTGAGGTCAAGGTGCCTATTGACTAATGCAAGTGGATAAGCTACCATCCGTGACTTGTGGAACTGACGAAGGTCCTGGTGCCTATCAGCGGCACTATCGCTGACGACGAAGCTGTGAGGCTGGCGTGTACATTGGCCCGAAAACCCAAGGCTCGAGTCTACGTCGCACATATCATCGAGATTGAAAGGAGTCTTCCTTTGGATGCTCAGGTTGACTCAGGGTTGGAGAAGGCGGAGGAGGTACTCACCCACGCTGAGGATGTGGCCGCTGACGCGGAGTATGACATAGAGACGGACTTGCTCCAGGCTCGAGAAGCCGGTCCGGGCATCGTTGATGAAGCGATGGAAAGAGGGGTAGACTTGATTGTCATGGGCATTGGCTACAAGAGGCACCTGGGCGAGTTCGACGTGGGCGAAACTGTGGCCTATGTCTTGAAGGAATCCCCCTGTCAGGTCTTGCTGTATCGAGGACCGTTCAGCGAGAGTAGCTAATGAATGTCACGATAATGGGCTGCGGGCGTGTGGGAGCGGAGTTGGCTCACCTGCTTGATGCTGAGGGACATAAGGTGACAATTATTGACACAGATGCGACTAGCTTCGACAAGTTGCCGCCCGATTTTGGGGGCGTGGCCCTTTTGGGCCGTGCCACCGACGAGGAGGAACTCGAGAAAGCAAACATCAGGCAATGCGACGCTTTTGTGGCGGTAACCCGAGAGGACGATAAGAATGCCATGGCGGCTCAGATTGCCAAGGAGATATTCGAAGTACCCAGGGTGATCTGCCGCGTTTATGACCCTTTGCGAGAGGAGTTCTATGAGAGCCTGGGGCTTGAGGCTATCAGCCCTACAGGCCTGTTTGCGCGTTTGATAAAAGAGAGACTGGAGAAGTAGATGTACGTGATAATTGTTGGTGCGGGTGAGGTGGGTCGTTACCTGGGTAAGGAGTTGCTCAACTCGGGCAACGAGGTGCTGATGATCGAACGGGATCACAGCATATGTGAAGAACTGGGCGAAGAGTTGGGCAGTGTGTTCCTGTGTGGCGACGGGTGCGAGGTGGCATTATTGACCAAGGCAGGAGTCGCCAGGGCAGACATGTTTATTGCGGTGACCGACCAAGATGACGATAACCTGGCAGCCTGCCAGATAGCCAAGCAGAAATTCCATGTCCCCGAGGTTATCGCTAAGGTCAATAGTCCCAAGAATGAGCATATCTTTGCCAAGTTGGGCATCGACCACACTGTGGATCGTGTGTCGCTTGTCCTGGAGCATATCAAGCTGCAGATTCCGATGTTCCCCCTGATTCACCTACTGAGTCTCAAGGACAGGGGCCTGGAACTCGTACTGGTCAGAATACTGGAACACTCACCAGCGGCAGGCAAAGCGGTGAAGGATTTGTCCTTACCCGATGGTTCTGTGGTCTCTCTGATACTGCGTATGGGGCAGGAATGCGTTGTGCCGGCTACGGATGCCATGTTAGAAGTGGGTGACCAGCTTGTTTGTTCCATCCCCAGTGGAAGTGAGGAAATAGTTCGAACTGGTCTCAGTGTCCCTGCCTGAGAAGGACTGGGATGACGCAGGGACCGGTGTGCGGCTGTTCTCACGCCTGGAATCGCTACCCCATAGCATCTCGCAGCTTGCTATAGGTGGCCGCCAGTCCCTCTGATATCACTCTGGTATCGGACAGCACGGGCAGGAAGTTGGTATCACCTTGCCATCGTGGCACTATGTGGGTGTGAAGATGCTGCTCTATCCCGGCCCCGGCGCTCTTCCCCAGATTCAAACCCAGGTTGAAGCCATGGGGCTTGAGCACCTGTTCTAACAGGGCCAAGCTCCTCTTTACGAGTTGGAAGTGCTCCATTGCCTCCTCGTCTGACAGGTCCTCCAGGCGTGCTATGTGCCGGTAGGGTGCTACCATAAGGTGTCCCGGGTTGTATGGAAAAGCGTTCAGGATTATGAAATTGCCGTGATCCCGATGAAGGATGAGGTTGGCCTCGTCGGTGTTTTCCCCCGGTTTCTGGCACAGGATGCAGCGGGTCCCATGGACTCTCCTGATATACTCTATCCTCCACGGCGCCCAGAGCTTCTGCATTCCTGCCTCATTCATCATGCCGTGGTCTTCACACCCAGTTCCGCGGTGAATTCACTCTAGATAGTCCTTGAGTTTTCGGCTTCGGCTGGGGTGGCGCAGTTTTCGCAGGGCTTTGGCTTCGATCTGGCGTATTCTCTCTCGCGTCACGCTGAATTCCTGGCCGACCTCTTCCAGCGTCCTTGCATGTCCGTCCCGGAGGCCAAATCTGAGCTGCAAAACCCTTTTCTCTCTCGGGGTGAGTTCGTCAAGCACTCTGTCCAGTTGCTCTTTGAGCAGCTCTTGAGAGGCAACTTCGGCCGGTGCAGGACTGGTCTGATCTTCCACAAAGTCACCCAGGCGTGTGTCTCCATTTTCACCAATAGGGGTCTCCAGTGATATTGGCTCATGATGAAACAGGTCCATTACCTCCTCTACCCTTACCCCAGTCATGTTCAGGCGATTGCCGATTTCCTCAAAGCTGGGTTCCCGCTTGAGTTCCTGGCTCAACTGCCGCGTTGTTCGCAACAGCCTGTTCATCGTCTCTACCATGTGCACCGGAATGCGGATGGTACGGGCCTGGTCTGCTATGGCTCGGGTGATACCCTGTCTGATCCACCAGGTGGCGTAGGTGCTGAATTTGTAACCCTTTCTGTGTCGAAACTTCTCTACAGCTCGCATAAGGCCAATATTCCCCTCCTGGATGAGGTCAAGGAGGGACATACCGTGTCCGATGTACTTCTTGGCTATGCTGACCACCAGTCGCAGGTTTGCCTCAGACAGATGTTTGGCGGCCTTCTTGGCCTCAGCTCTTGCCTGCTCGAAGTTGAGCTTGAACTCGGTGTCGTAAGGCTCAAGACAGCGTCGGAGCTCGTCGCTAGTGAGGAGAGTCTTCGTTTCCTGCCACGATTTCTCGCGGATGAGAGCCAGGGCCTTTGGCGGCAGTAGGCTGCTGTTCAAAGAAAGATTTATCAGGGCCTCTTCCGCTGTGGCAGGCGGCTTGCTTATCCTTTCAGCGGCGAGCGTGACTAGGGGCAGCTTTATCTCATTGTCAATCGCAGCGCGAAATCTCTGATTGCTGAGTGTGTCCTCCAGGATACTGGAATGGTCGACATCTGCGTATTCTCTGACAACTTCGATGATAGGATTGGCTTTAGCCAGTCGAGAGACTAGATCAAGCACGAGTTCAACGGCTGAAGGATTTCTCTTGTGCTTCCTGGCGTGCGCTTCCTGGAGCTTGGTCAAATGCCTTGCTTGCTCTATTTTGCTGGAGAGCTCCCTTTCCTGAGAGGCATGAAGAAGGGGTACCTGACCGATTTCCCGAAGATACATGCGAACTGAGTCGTCAGTTATCTCATGGTCTTCGAATCCTATTTGTGGCTTGGGTTCTTCAGGGATGGCCTGACGGGTACCCTCATCCGCCGTCTCTTCTTCACTGGCGGCGCTGCCGCCCCCAGATTCCTCTTCTTCCTCGTCCTCGTGGGTGTCTTTCGGCGTGGATTGCTCGTTCACGCCTGGGGCACCATCTCCAATTACGTTTATCATCTATCCTCTCTTCGGCCTCGTTTTCTGCCCTTGCTTCACAAAGACCTCTTGGAGCTGCTCTCCGGGCTTGATACCATGCTCTTCCAGCTTGGCCAACTCTGCGTCGACTCCCTCCTCTTCCCTTTCGAGATTCAAGATGGCCTCCATCCTATTTTCCAGGCGTTTGGACAGCATCTCTCGAAGGCGAAGGATGCAGTCAGTTACCGAAAGCCGTCGTGTTTCTTCCTTGGCTTGGATGTCTGGGGGGAATGTCCTGTCCAGGAGATAGTCTAGATGCTCCAGTAAGCTGGCGTCAAGTTTCCCTCTGAGTTCAGAGCTATTCTGGAAGCACTCCCACGTGGTGAAGATCTCGCGATTCTCGCTGCTATCGAAATGCTCTGCCGTCAACTCCTTTGCCGTGTGCCGCAGCTCCGGGAACTGGAGCAGTAACGCCAGGCAGTACTCCTCAACGGGGCTGGATGCGGATTGGCGGGCAAGGCGAGAAA
>JADFUZ010000066.1 GCA_015222295.1 Chloroflexota bacterium
CATGAAGACGGGCCCGGAAGACAGACTCGACATCAAGATCAACCACTATCAGGTCTTCTTCAAGCTGTCTGCCCCTGGCTATTAACCGTCCTTTCTCGTCGAGCACCATGCTGTTGCCGTCAAAGACCAATTCGTCTTGCCCACCCACCAGGTTGTCGTAGCAGAAGATGGCTACATTGTCTGAGGCACGTGCTGCCAGCATTCTCTCCCTGAACTCTCTCTTGCCGAAGTGGTACGGTGAGGCACTTATGTTGACTATGACCTCAGCTCCAGAGCGGGCTTGGACGGTAGCTGGTCCCGCCTCATACCAGATGTCTTCGCAGATCGTGATGCCGACGCCAACTCCAGCGATAACGTACACTGGGCACTCAGTACCAGCCCGGAAGTAGCGGTTCTCATCGAAGACGCCGTAGTTGGGCAGGTATATCTTGTGATAGACGCCGACAAGCTTGCCATCGTGGATCACCGCTGCGGCGTTGTAGATGTCTTCTTTGGCGTCAGCGAAGCCAACCACGACGGTCAGTCCTGAGGAGCCATCAACTACCGTTCCCAAGGACCGCATGTTCTCCTCGATGAACTGCGGCTTGAACAACAGGTCCTCCGGTGGATAGCCGCAGATGGCGAGTTCGGGAAAGGTGAGAAGGTCAACTGCCAGGGACCTGGCCTCGGCCACAGCTTCCAGGATCTTCCGTGTATTGCCGGCAAAATCGCCCACCGTAGTGTTAACCTGTGCCATGCCTATCCTTAACTGCCGCATGCCGACTCCTTCCTGATCTGGCGAATGCATTCCGCTTACAAGCCTGGCGGGGGCGACGCTCTACAGCGCCCCGCTCATCTTTCGCCTTTCGCTTGCTATTGATTGTAGCACGTTAGCGCTCCGCAGGACTCTACGACGGAGGCACGCGAATGGGCTCCCGGTTCCGGGTGACAAGTGGTGGTCAATTACCTGAGAACTGGTACGAATGGGGGTTGACAGGATGAAAGGGCTGTGGTAGCATACGGCAGGCGGTAACCGTTTACCGCTACTAAGGCGAGGTTCGTAATTGAACAGAGTGTATGTCAACGAACAAGTCTGCATGGGGTGCGGCCTCTGCCAGGTGTACTGCCAGGCGGAGCACTCCATGTCCAAAGACATAATTAAGGCATTCAATAGAGACTTGCTTCGTCCCTTGCCTGGCCTGCGCGTGGAAAGGAAAGGACCGGTGTGCTTCCCTGTTCAATGCCAGCACTGTGATGAGGCGTGGTGTGTCTACTCTTGCCTCACCGGTGCGATGCACAGGGACATGGCAACTGGCGCTGTGGTTGTTGATCGTGATAGATGCGTGGGTTGCTGGACGTGCATCGTAGCTTGCCCCTACGGGGCGTTGGTCAGGAACACAACCGCCAAGGTTGTTGCCAAGTGTGATTTGTGCCCGGAACGGGAGGTCCCCGTCTGCGTCGCCAATTGCCCGAATGAAGCGCTGATGGTGGGCGAAGACCGTTGCGGCAGCCCGAATTGGGACTGCCACCGTGTAGAGGGAGGCACGGAAGCGGGATGATTGCCGTAGTCGATTATGGTGCCGGGAATCTCGGTAGTGTTGCCAATGCCGTTGCCAAGTTGGGCTATGAGCCGAACGTAACGAACAGGCCAGACGATCTGCTCAACGCCGCGGCGATTATCCTGCCGGGCGTTGGTGCCGCAGGACATGCTATGGACAGTCTAGAGAGATTGGGGATGGCTGACGTTATCCGTCGGCTGATTCACGAGAAGCGACCGCTGTTCGCTGTCTGCGTCGGGTTGCAGATCCTGCTCTCGAGCACCGAAGAAGGAGGATGGCACAGATGCTTGGATGCAATCCCCGGGACGGTGCGGAGGTTGCCCCAGGGGCTCAAGATTCCGCACGTGGGCTGGAACCAGGTGAGACAACGAGTCAGGCACCCTGTCTTTGAGGGCGTGCCGGATCAGGCCAACTTTTACTTCGTTCACAGTTACTATGCTGATCCAGACGATACGTTGGCTGTGGCAGGCACGACTGACTATGGTCTATCCATGTGCAGCGTCATCATTAGAGACAACCTGGTGGCGACTCAGTTCCACCCTGAGAAAAGTGGGAACTGGGGTTTGAGAATGTACCACAACTTCCTGAAGATGTCGCTCGGCGGGGGAAACTGATGATGGCAAACAGGCAAGCAATTGGCACCGAGTATCTAATCATCGGGAATTCGGCCGGCGCTATCGGAGCTGCTGAGGCGTTGCGAGAGGTGGACCGGCATGGTGTCCTCACCATGGTTTCCGATGAACCATATCCGGCCTATTGTCGTCCCCTTCTCGCGAAATACCTGGCTGGTGAGCGAACGGTTGACGAGATGCTGTTTCGTCCTGCCGATTTCTATGCCCAAAACGATATAACTCTGTTATCGGGGAACAGAGTAAAGCGCCTGGAGCTGGACAGTCGGGTCGCGCATCTGGAAAGCGGCGAGCAAATCACGTGGAATAAGTTGCTGCTTGCTACTGGCGGCGTGCCGATAGTCCCCAAAATGGGGGGGGTGGACAAGAAGGGGGTCTTCACCTTCCTTACTCTTGAGGATGCCCAGGCAATTGCCAGTTTTGCCAGGAATGCTGGGCGCGCTGTGGTTGTCGGTGGTGGACTCATCGGCATTAGCGTGACCGAGGCTTTGACGAAACTAGGGATTGGCGTCACCATCGTTGAAATGAAAGACAGGGTGCTGAACACCATCCTCGACGAAGAGGCATCGTCCATTGCCGAGGAGAACCTCAGGCAAGCAGGCGTCGCGGTTATCACCAACCATACTGTGTCTGAGATTAGTGGACAGGCGTTCACGGAGGGGGTTGTCCTGGACAGTGGGGAAGGAATTCCCTGCGATCTGGTAGTCATAGCTATTGGCGTGTTGCCGCGTACTGAACTAACCCTGAACACGGAGATAAGAGTGAATCGAGGCATAGTGGTAGACTTGTACATGTCCACAAGCTATCCGGGCGTCTATTCCTGTGGGGATGCGGCTGAAGCCTATGATTTCGTCTACGCGGCAAACCGTGTCACTCCAATTTGGCTCAACGCATATATTGGGGGAAGAATTGCCGGCCATAACATGGCGGGCATCAGGACTGAGTATCGTGGTGGCACGACCATGAACGCCCTCAGCTATTTTGGGCTTGACATCGCCGCAGCGGGGGCAGTGACTCCATCGGATGAGACCAACTGCGAAGTAATCAGCAGGCGACAGGATGGAATCTATCGCAAGGTTGTCCTGAGGGATGACGTCGTGACAGGAATGGTCTTCGTCCGAGAGATCGAAAAGTCGGGTATTGTCTTTGGCTTGATGCGAGACCGGACCAACGTGAGCAGCTTCAAGCAGGGACTTCTGGCGGATGATTTCGGCCTGGCATATTTCCCTGAAGAACTGCGGCGGGAGCGACTGAGGACGCCGGGCTCAGGCGTGGGTTCCAGGTCGGCTGCGCTCGGCGAAGTGGAGCGACTTGTAAGCGGTGAGTGACTTGCGGATTTTGGAGTGTTGATTTGAAGGACATTGCCAGGATTGCCAATCCTCATGGTGACGACAAGGTCATGGAAGGGTGCTCCATCTTCGGGATGATGGATACCGCAGGCGGATGCTTCTCAGGGAGAGACGTAATCAGGGCCATTGCCAACATGCATGTGCGTGGCAATGGACTCGGTGGTGGATTTGCCGTCTACGGGCTATATCCGGAATATGCTGAGTTCTATGCACTTCACGTGATGTATTTGAGCCACGAAGGGAAGGCTGAGACGGAATCCTTCCTCAAGGAGAGATTCCAAGTCGTGCATGCTGAGGAACTGCCCACACAGCCAACAAATGCCATATTGAATCCTCCGCTGGTATGGCGTTATTTCTTGGAGGCCAATCGGCAGGAGCCCGGCGGGCAGTCCGATGACGACTACGTGGTGGATAAGGTCATGGATATCAACACCTTGATCAGAGACGCTTTTGTCTTTTCCAGCGGCAAGGATATGGCGGTATTCAAAGGAGTGGGTTATCCGGAAGAGATAGGTGAATACTTCTGCTTGGAGGCGTACAAGGGCTACTTGTGGACAGCCCATGGTAGGTTTCCTACCAACAGTCCTGGTTGGTGGGGTGGAGCGCATCCCTTCAGCATCCTCGACTGGACGGTTATTCACAACGGCGAACTGTCATCCTACGGAACGAATCGGCGTTACCTGGAGCAATTCGGCTACCATTGCACCCTGCAGACCGATACCGAGGTGATTGCCTACGCGGTTGACCTGTTGATACGTAAGCACGGCCTTCCTGTTGAGCTGGTCGCCAAGATAGTGGCGCCCCCTTTCTGGAACGAGATAGAGCGCTGCCCGGAGGAGGACCAGAAGCTCTTCCGCGCCTTGCGCCAGGTATACGGCAGCCTTCTATTGAACGGGCCCTTCACTGTAATCATCGCCCATGAGGGCGAGATGATCGGCCTTACAGATAGGATAAGGCTGCGCCCTTTAACCGCCGGCGTGAAGGACCAAGTTCTGTATCTCTCGTCTGAAGAGTCAGCGATTAGGCTGATTTGTCCCGACTTGGAAAGCGCGTGGATTCCGACGGGAGGCGAGCCGATAATAGGCACTTTGGAGAAGCCACTGGAGCCTCAGAGGCCCACGGTGGCAAAGGAAATAGGGGAGGCAAGTCCCAACTTGGGAAGGAAAGGCTGAGATTAGTGCTAACTAAGAGAATCATTCCCTGTCTTGATGTAACCCAGGGTCGAGTGGTCAAAGGCACAAGTTTTGCCGAGCTCCGTGACGCTGGTGACCCCGCAGAACTCGCCGCATTCTACTACGCGGAGGGGGCTGATGAACTAGTCTTCTTGGATATTGGGGCCACACCTGAGGGGCGCAACACTACGGTGGATATCGTTGAGCGGGTCTCAAGACAGGTGTTCATTCCGCTGGCCGTTGGCGGGGGACTTCGCAGTATTGACGACATGAGACGAATGCTTGAGGCGGGCGCCGACAAGGTAACCGTGAATACCGCTGCTGTGCTCACCCCCGAGCTCATCAAAGAGGGAGCACACAAGTTTGGTAGTCAATGCATCGTGGTAGCCATTGACGCCAGGCGGAGCGGCAATTCCAGCGAGGCGAAATGGCAGGTTTGTACGCACGGAGGCCGAAGACCAACCGGGATCGACGTTCTCAGTTGGGCCAGGAGAGCTGTTGATCTCGGCGCTGGAGAGCTACTTCTTACGAGTTGGGATGCCGATGGTCATCGGGCTGGATATGACCTGGAGTTGACCCGCGCTATTAGTGAGGCACTGGTGGTACCGGTTATCGCCAGCGGTGGGGCGGGGAATCTTGAGCATCTGTACCAGGCGTTGGTGATAGGCAAGGCGGACGCTGTTCTCGCGGCCAGCATCTTTCACTACCGGACCTATTCCATCCGCCAGGCGAAGGCCTATCTGGCGGAAAGAGGCATCCCAGTGAGAACAGAGCAATGATGGGGGAACACAGATGAAGACTTATCTACCGCCGAAGTTCCTCGTAGAAAGGGATGCATCTCGATGTATCCAGTGCCAGGTTTGCGTCAATCAATGCAGCTTCGAGGTGCACTACTACGATGCCGACGACGATGAGGTGAGAAGCCACGAGGAAAACTGTGTTGGCTGCCATCGTTGCGTGATCTTCTGTCCTACCAATGCCGTGAACGTCAGGAGAAACACTCTCGATTACAGGGACAACTATAACTGGCGTCCTGAGGTAATTGAAGACATCATCAAGCAAGCTGAGACTGGCGGTGTACTCCTTACCGGCATGGGCAATGACAAAGGCCAGCGTATCTACTGGGACTCTCTAGTTCTGAATGCCAGCCAAGTTACGAATCCTTCCATTGATCCACTACGTGAGCCTATGGAGCTTACCACCTACCTCGGTCGCAAACCGGACAGGGTCGAGGTCAGGAAGGGTTCCGTTAGCTTGAAGACCGAGCTAGACCCTCAAGTCAAGCTGGATCTGCCAGTGATGTTCTCCGCCATGTCCTATGGAGCAGTAAGCCTCAATGTTCAAGAGTCCCTGGCCCGGGCTGCTACTGAGGCTGGCACCCTGTGGAATACTGGTGAAGGTGGACTTCATCACAAGCTGTACAAATACGGCAGCAACACCGTAGTACAGGTGGCCTCTGGAAGGTTCGGAGTACACCCCGATTACCTGGATGCTGCCAGAGTGGTTGAGATCAAGATCGGACAGGGGGCCAAGCCCGGCATCGGGGGGCACCTTCCTGGAGAGAAAGTCAGCTCTGACGTATCGATGACTCGAATGATTCCCGCAGGAACGGATGCCCTCTCCCCGGCGCCACAACACGACATCTACTCCATCGAAGATCTGGCCCAGTTGGTCTATGCTCTGAAGGAAGCTACAGACTACACCAAGCCGGTGTCGGTGAAAATAGCTGCCGTCCACAACTCGGCGGCTATCGCCAGCGGTATGGTCAGGGCTGGAGCTGACATCATAGTCCTCGACGGACTACGCGGGTCTACCGGCGCTGCACCCAAGGTCATACGCGACAATGTGGGTATTCCCATCGAGATGGCTCTTGCTTCGGTGGATGCGCGTCTGAGACAGGAAGGCATTCGCAATCAAGCATCAATCGTGATTGCTGGCGGAATCAGGAACAGCAGCGATGTCGCCAAGGCCATCGCCATCGGCGCCGACGCTGTCTATATTGCCACTGCGGCTCTAATGGCTCTGGGGTGTACCTGCTGCCAGCAGTGTCATACTGGCAAATGCGCCTGGGGTATCTGCACCAGTGACCCTGCTCTTACCAAAAGGGTCAACCCTGACATTGGGGCCAGGCGCCTGGCAAACCTCCTCCGTGCCTGGAGCATTGAGTTGAAGGACATACTGGGCGGCATGGGTATCAACGCTCTGGAGAGTCTACGCGGCAACAGACTGCAGCTAAGGG
>JADFUZ010000008.1 GCA_015222295.1 Chloroflexota bacterium
GCTGATACCCGCTCGTCTGCCTCCAGCAGATCGAAGAACCTGCCTTGTCCCTGCCAGGCTTTCATGGCATTATCCTGCACGATGTCATAGGCGTCGTCTCGACCCGCACCCTTATCTATCAGCGCCAGAAGTACTCTCTGTGACGAAACCAGACCCTGAGTCACATTGAGGTTGCGGCGCATGTTTTCAGTGTGAACGTTGAGTCCTTTCATTATGTGCGTGAGCAAGGACACTGCATAGTCTACCAGCAAGCAAGAGTCGGGCAGCACAACACGCTCCGCGGAGGAATGACTGATATCGCGTTCATGCCACAAGGCCATATTCTCCATTGAGATCAAAGCGTATCCTCTGACCAGTCTGGCAAGGCCACAAATCCGCTCACATAGCTCGGGGTTCTTCTTGTGTGGCATGGCTGAGGAACCCGTTTGCCCCTCCTCGAAAGGCTCCTCAAGTTCCAAGACCTCAGTCCTCTGGAGGTTTCTGATCTCAGTGGCGAATCTCTCCAGGGAGCCGGCAATGATAGCCAGAGTAGTCACGAACTGAGCGTGACGGTCACGCTGCACTATCTGGCTCGATACCGGGGCCGGAGAAAGGGCCAGTCTCCTACAGACTTGCTCTTCAATCTCAGGAGGTACCGTCGCATAGGTACCAACAGCTCCAGATATCTTGCCCACGGAGATAACGTCTCTGGCTTCAGCCAGCCTATGAGCGTCACGTTTCATCTCCTGATACCATAGAGCCAGCTTCAGACCGAAGGTGATTGGCTCCGCGTGAACGCCATGAGTCCGCCCCATCATAATAGTATATTTATGCTCCACAGCTTTGTTCCGCAAGACGGCGATGAGTTCCACGATGTCCTGCTCCAGGATATCGGCTGCTTCCTTCAACTGCAGGCCTAGAGCAGTATCCATGACATCCGAGGACGTGAGGCCAAGATGGATGAAGCGGGATTCTTCGCCCACTGAGTCGGCGAGTGACTTGAGAAAAGCTGTCATATCATGATGGGTCACAGCCAGGAATTCAGCAATCCGATCCAGATCAAAGGTAGCCTTCCTGATCTTCGACAGAGCATCCTGAGGGATCTTGCCCAGCTCAGCCCAAGCTTCGCAAGCGGCTATCTCCACCTTGAGCCATAGGTCGAACTTGTTGTGCTCGGACCATATACTCTGCATCTGTGGCCTGGAGTATCTATCAATCATATTACCTCTCCGCCAGTTCCATCCTGTATTTCTTGCAGGCTTGCTCTATCTCCTTGTACTTGAGACCTAGAATCTGGCCAGCGAGCAAAGCAGCGTTCTTGGCACCGCTCTTCCCGATGCCGACACAGGCTACCGGCACTCCCGCCGGCATCTGAGCCATAGAGAGCAAAGCATCCACTCCCCTGAGGTCGCTTGTAGGTAAGGGAACGCCAATCACCGGCACAGTTGTCCAGCTGGCTAGTACTCCAGGGAGATGGGCTGCAGCACCCGCAGCCGCAATTATGAGGTCAAGTCCACCCTCTTGGGCCTTCAACCCGTATTGTCTCAGTCTCTCCGGGGTCCTGTGAGCTGAAATGACTGAGACCTCATAATTGATGCCGAGTTGCTTCAGTAGGTCCAGAGCTGGTTCGACCATCTCGGCGTCTGTCTTGCTGCCCATTACAATGCCTATCTTCGCCATTCAACCTATCTCCCTGAGGGCTATATCCTTTCGATAGTGACAACCCTCGAAGTCTATTCTGGACAGATTGGCATAGACTCTGGCTCGGGCCCCCGCGATATCCTTGCCAGTGCTCACCACCGTTAGTACACGCCCACCGTCAGTGTAGACTCTGCCATCATCGCCTAGTCTTGTCCCAGCCTGGAAGACCAGCGAATCTCGATCCACCTTGTCAAGACCGTCTATGGGGAAACCGGTCTGATAGCTGCCAGGATATCCGCCCGAAGCCATGACCACGCCCACACAGACGTCTCTACTCCACTCTACGTCCAGTTCATCCAGATTGCCTTGAACCACAGCGAGGAGTATGTCCACCAGATCTGTCTTGAGGAGTGGCAAGACGACCTGAGTTTCTGGGTCGCCAAAGCGAGCGTTGAATTCCAACGTCAGTAGTTCTCCGTCAACAACCATTAGCCCGGCGTATAGCACTCCTTTGCAGGGAAATCCTTCCTTCGCCATTGCTCTTATGGCTGGAAGCAAGACAGTATTCGTGGCCTTCTCTGCAAGCTCAGCGGGAAAGAATCCCGGCGGGCTATAGCTTCCCATGCCGCCTGTGTTGGGACCCAGGTCACCATCCCAGGTTTTCTTGTAGTCGCAGGCGGGCAACATAGGTGAGACCGTCTTTCCATCTGTGAAAGCTATGAGACTCACCTCTCTGCCAGTAACGTATTCGTCGATTATCACTTTGTCTCCCGCAGAGCCAAGAACCTTCTTCTCCATGATGTCGCTGAGAGCCCTGCTCGCCTCCATCACGGAATCAGCGATAATCGTTCCCTTGCCACCAGCCAACCCGTCGGCTTTGATTACAATCGGTGGCTGCTGTCGCTTGAGATATTCATGAGCTTCGGAATGAGAGGAGAAGATGCTGCCTCTGGGACAAGGAATGCCGTATTTCTCCATCAAGTTCCTGGAAAATGCCTTGCTCGATTCTATTTGAGCCGCTTCCCGACTGGGCCCGAAGGCTGGAATCCCCAGGCCATCAAAGTAGTCCACTATGCCTGAAGCCAGCGGACCTTCTGGCCCCACCACAACAAGGTCGACGTCTCTATCTCTTGCTACCTTGCCGAGAGCTTCTATTTCTGAGGGCCGATAGCTCAAATTGTCAGCGATCAACGCGGTGCCGGCATTCCCCGGGGAAACGAGAACCTTCTCGACTTTGGGGCTCTGGGCTATCTTCCAAACTAGAGTATGCTCTCTGCCTCCGCCACCAATAACCAAAACCTTCAACGGCCATTATCCTCTACGGGTTTTCCTTCCGAAATTTCTCGGCTTGGATGGGGTCAAGGGCCTCAATCAATTTGACCAGCTCAGCGACATGCTCTTTCTCGTCGGCAATGATGTGTTCCAAGGTAGTGGCCGCCTGTTCGCTCGCTAAGCTCTCAATGTGTTCTTGGTACTGGTTTATGGCTTGGAGCTCTCCCACTAAGTCCTCACGAAGCATCTCCAGATCATCCTCGTTGGTCAATTGCTGGTCGTCCCTCTCTTCAAAATCTTCCATCTCTGCCTCCTGTTACTCCCATTCTATCGTCGCCGGTGGCTTGCTAGTGATGTCATACACGACTCTGTTGACCTTGGGCACTTCGTTCACAATGCGGTCGGATATTCTGTCCAGGAGGTCATAAGGTAGCCTGGCCCAATCCGCCGTCATGGCGTCGTTGCTGTCTATCGCCCTCACCGCTACCAGATAGCCATAGGTTCTATAGTCGCCAGTGACACCGACGCTTCTGACATCGGTGAGCACCGCGAAGCTCTGCCAGAGCTGACGATATAGCTTGGCCTTCTTGATCTCATTCATAACGATCCAATCAGCAGCACGAAGTATCTCAAGGCGTTCCTTGGTCACCTCGCCAATAACACGGATGGATAACCCTGGCCCAGGGAATGGCTGTCGCCAAATCATTTCTTCCGGCAGACCCAGTGCCAGTCCTACTTCTCGTACCTCGTCCTTGAACAAATACCTCAGAGGCTCAATAAGGGTGAATTTCATCTTGGCTGGCAAACCACCGACGTTGTGATGCGTCTTTATCTTGGCTGAAGCTCCAGTTCCGGCAGCGCTACTGCTTTCAATCACGTCGGGGTAAAGCGTGCCCTGCGCGAGAAAATCGACTCTGCCAAACTTGGCTGCCGACTCTTCGAAGACTTTGATGAACTCTCCCCCTATGAGGCGTCGCTTCTTCTCAGGATCAATCACGCCACGAAGGCGTCGCAGGAATCTCTCGCTAGCATCGACATACACTATGTCCATCTTGAGGTTATGGTGAAATGTGTTAAGCACCCTCTCTGCCTCTTCCTGGCGCAGCAGACCATTGTTAATGAAGAAGCACGTCAGCTTGTCACCAATGGCGCGGTGTAGCAGGGTGGCAGTCACCGCTGAGTCAACACCACCGGAGAGAGCACAAATGACCCTCCCGTTGCCCACCTGCCGCTGGATCTTGTCGACACTCTCACCTATGAATTTGGTTGGCGTCCAATCACCGCGGCACCCGCATACACAGCGCGTGAAGTTCTCGAATATCTCCTTCCCTTGCGGTGTATGAGCCACTTCCGGGTGAAACTGGACACCGAAAATGCGATTCTCGCTCCCGATGGCCGCAAAGGGTGA